>CAZWIK010000016.1:0-7399 GCA_964633895.1 uncultured Enterobacteriaceae bacterium
TCGGGGCATTGACGCTCGCGGAGCGATTAAACTTTTAAGCTATTAAACTCATAAGCTTTTTCACATGCGATCGAGCGGCTCGATGCCGAGCAGGCGCAGTCCGGTTTCGAGAATCGTGCAAGTTCGCGCGCAGAGGCGCAGGCGCAGGGCGCGGACGGCGGGATCGTCCGTCATCACTTTGTCCGCGTTGTAGAACGAGGAAAACGCTCCCGCGAGCTCGAAAAGGTAGCCGCAGATGTGGTGCGGTTTGAGTTCGTCGCAGGCGGTTTGCACGGCGGCGGAAAAACCGATGAGTTTTTTCGCGAGCGCGATTTCGGCGGGGGTCGCGGGAACGAGAATTTCCTCGCCGGCGGCGTCTTCGAGCGTCGTTCCCGCCTTGCGGAAGACGCTACGGATTCGCGCGACGGCGTAGAGCAGGTAGGGCGCGGTGTTGCCTTCGAACGCGAGCAGGCGATCCCACGCGAACATGTAGTCGCCCGTGCGGTTCGACATCAGATCGACGTAGCGGATCGCGGCGACGCCGATTGTTCCCGCGATTTTCCGCCGCTCGGCTTCCGGCAGGTCGGGATTTTTTTCAGAAACGATCGCGAACGCGCGTTCGACGGCTTCGGCGACGAGTGTCTTCAACCGAATTGTGCCGCCTTCCTTGGTTTTGAGCGGCTTGCCGTTCGCGCCGAGAATTTTTCCGAACGAGACGTGGCGCAGCGACGGGAGCGCGTAGCCCTTGCACTTGAACCAGCGCGCCGCCGTAAGAAAGAGCATGCGGAAGTGGTCGCACTGGCGGTCGTCCGTGACGTAGACGATTTCGTCCGCGTGGAAATGCTCGACGCGGTAGAGCAGCGTGGCGAGGTCGGTTGAAGCGTAGTTCGAGCCGCCGTCTTTTTTCCGAACGATGAACGGCGCGGCGTTTTCGTTGTCGCGGGAATAGCGCGGGTCTTCGTCGTTCCAAACGATGAGCGCTCCCGCGTCCTCCTCGGCGATTCCGCATTCCGTCAGTTCCGCGTAAACGCGGTCGACTTTGTCGCGGTAAAAACTTTCGCCGAGCGTTACATCGGGCTTTACGCCGAAGACGTCGTATATTTTTTCGCAGGCGGCGTTGGAGACGCGGACGATGCGTTTCCAAAGGGCGAGGTTTTCCGCGTCGCCTTTCTGAAGTTTGACCAGCTCGGCGCGCGCGGCGTCGAGCGCGTCGGGATTTTCTTTCGTGAACGCCGTTCCCGATTTGTAAAGTTCCTCGAGCTGTTCGAGCGCGGCTTCGTCGTCCTGCGGGAACGCGAAATTTTTGCGTTTGATTTCAAAAATGAGCACGCCGAAATTCGTTCCCCAGTCGCCGATGTGATTGTCGCGCACGAGTTCTGCGCCGCAGAACTGAAGCAGTCGCGCGATCGCTTCGCCGATGTCCATGATGCGCAGGTGTCCCACGTGCATCTGTTTCGCCGTGTTGGTGGACGGATAGTCGATGACGACTTTTTCCCCGCGATAAGCGGATTCCGCGGATTTGCGCAGTTCCTCTGCGCCGCGGCAGCGCGAAAGCCAGCGGGCGAGGAACGTCGGCGTGAGCCTGAAATTGACGAAGCCTGGACCGGCGATGGAAATTTCGACGAGCGATTCGTCGATTTCGCCGGATTTTTTCAGCGCGTCGACGAGCGTTCCCGCGAGGGCGCGCGGATTCGTTTTCGCGCGTTTGGCTTCGGCGAGCACGCCGTTTGCCTGATAATCGCCGAAACGCGGATCCGCCGGACGCATCTCCGGCGAAAATTCCGCCGAAAAGCCGTCGAGCGTTCCCGCGGTTTTGCGCAGAAGCGAATCCAAAGACGTTGCCGGATTAAACCAGATTTCCATAGCCGCCTCAGTAAAACGTTCCCGCGCGGAGAACGCAAATTTTTCCCGCGGCGCGATTCCGCGTTCCCGCGCGGTTTCCGTGCGCGCGTCCGCGGGAACGCGCGAAAAAAGTTGACGCTCCGTTCCCGCGCGGCATTCTTCCGGCATGGAAAACTTTTATCTCTACCAAAATCCGGATTCTCCGACGGACACGCCGGAAATGATTTCCGCCGACGTCGGCATCGCCGGCGTTTTTTCCGATTCGTGGAAAATTTTCAGGAAATTTTGGGGACGCTTTGTGCTCGTCGGCGTTCTCGTCTGGCTGACGGTGCTGTTTCCCGTTGCGGCGGACGAGTTCGTCAGTGCGGATTTTTCCGAGCCGGACGAAGAGGTTTCGTTTTTCGGCGAAGCGGAACCGGAGAACGGCGTCGCGGGAACGTTCCCGAACGGCGGGAACGCCGCCGAAAGAATTGGCGCGGGAACGCGCAGTGACGAGGCGGACGGCGGTTGCGGAACTTCGGATTCCGCGAGCGACGCGTTGACTGTCGCCTGCCTGTCGTTTGCGTATTTCGCGGGCGTCGGCCTGCTTGTCGGCGTTTTTTCGATGGGCATTCTGTCGACCGTGCGCAAGGCGGACGCGGGAACGCCGATTTCCCGCGGCGATCTGTTCCCGCTTCGGCGTTGTCTGCGCTGCCTGTGGAAAATCGTCGTCCTGAGCCTTGCTTGGCTCGTGCTTGCCGTCGCGTTTTACATGAGTTTTATCGCGCTCGCCTTCATGGCGTCCGCGGCGGCGTTTCCCGTGCTTTTGGGAAACATTCTGTTTTGGGTCGCGTCGCTGGCGGCGTTCGTCCGATTCGGATTTGCCGGATTTGTCTTGTTCGATACGGACTGCGGCGTCTTCGCGGCGCTCCGCGCGAGCCGTCGGATGACGCGCGGGCGTTTCCGGCGCACGCTGGGCTTCGGTCTGCTGTTTCATTCGGCGGCGTTTCTCGGCGCGGCGTTCCCGCCGGGGCTCGGCGCGATTTTGCTTTTCCCGCTGCTTTTCGTCTGGGTTTCCGTTTATTACATCAAACTCGTCAAAACGACGGGCGCGGACGTTCCTGCGGTCGCGCTTGCGGGCGGGAAATAGTTTTTGAAAAATCCGCCGCGCTCGGATAAGCTTGCGCACCATGTCAAAAATCACAGCCGTCATCGACTTCGGTTCTCAATACACGCAGCTCATCGTGCGACGCGTCCGCGAGCTGGGTTTCATGGCGAAACTTTATGCGCTGGAAGATCTCGCGCAGATTGAAAATCCCGGCGCGATCATTCTCTCCGGCGGTCCGAAAAGCACGACGGATGCGGACGCTCCCGACATCGATTTCGCATGGCTGAAGCGTTTCGGCGTTCCCGTGCTCGGCGTGTGCTACGGAATGCAGCTTTTGAACATCAAGCACGGCGGCACGGTGCGCGGTTCGAACAAACGCGAATACGGTCCGGCCGCGCTCGTTCCCGCGGAGCCGGCGGACGCGCTTTACGCGGGCGTGACGAGCGGTTCGCAGGTCTGGATGAGCCACTCGGACACGGTCGATCGCCTCGCGGACGGCTGCACGGTCATCGCGAAAAACGCCGAGGGCGTTCCCGTGAGTCTGCGCTGGGCGGACTCGATGTGGGGCATTCAGTTTCATCCCGAAGTCACGCATTCGCACGAAGGGCGCGCGATTCTGAAAAATTTTCTCGCGCAGGCGAAAGATCTGGCGCGGTTCGACATCGGCGACTTCAAAAAACAGCTCATCGCGGAAATTCGGGAACGCGTCGGGAACAGGCAGGTCGTCTGCGGCGTGAGCGGCGGCGTGGATTCCACCGTTCTCGCGGTGCTTCTGCACGAAGCGGGCGTGAACGTGCGCGCGATTTTCGTCGACAACGGCTTGCTCCGCAAAAACGAAGCGGAAGAAGTGCGCGCGAATTTCGCCCGCATGGGCGTGAAGATCGAGGCGGTCGACGTGTCGCAGCGTTTTCTCGACGCGCTCAAAGGCGAGGCGGATCCGGAGAAAAAACGCCGCATCATCGGCGGGCTGTTCATCGACGTTTTCTGGGACGCGGTCGGGAACGCGGAAATGCTCGCGCAGGGCACGCTCTATCCGGACGTGATCGAGAGCGCGTCGAACGCGAAGTCGAAGGCGTCCGTCATCAAGACGCATCACAACCGCGTGGAGCGCGTGCTCGAACTGCAGAAGCAGGGCAAGGTGCTCGAACCGCTCGCGGAACTTTTCAAGGACGAAGTGCGCGAACTCGGCGCGTCGATGGGAATTCCGCACGACATTCTGTGGCGGCATCCGTTCCCGGGACCGGGCTTGGCGGTGCGCTGTCCGGGCGAAGTCTCGCGGGAACGGCTGGACATCATCCGCGACTGCGACGCGATTTTCATTTCCGCGCTGCGCAAATACGGCTGGTACGACAAGTGCTGGCAGGCTTACGCGGGACTGATTCCCGTGAAAACCGTCGGCGTGAAGGGCGACGAACGCTCCTACGAGTTCGCGACGAATCTCCGCGCGATCGTTTCCGAGGATGCGATGACCGCCGACTGGGTGGAACTGCCGATTCCGCTACTGCGCGAAGTTTCCAACCGCATTCTCAACGAAGTCAAGGGAATCAATCGCGTGCTTTACGACATTTCGACGAAGCCTCCCGCTTCCATCGAGTGGGAGTGAGAAAAAAGAAGACCGCCGCGCGGAAAATCGAGCGAATGACCGTTCCCGCACTTGTCTTTTCGCGGGAACGCGTTTATCGTTCCCGCTAATTTTTTTATCCATGAGCGAAAAAACACCTTCATCCAATTTGATGGACGACATCATCAACCTGTGCAAGCGCCGCGGCTTCGTTTTCCAGTCGTCCGAAATCTACGGCGGCTACAACGGATTTTTCGATTACGGTCCGCTTGGCGTAGAGCTGAAAAACAACATCAAGCAGGCGTGGTGGAAGGACATGGTGCATCGGCGCGACGACATTGTCGGGCTGGATTCGACGATCATTCATCACCCGATGACGTGGAAGGCGTCCGGGCACGTGGACAATTTCACGGATCCGCTCGTGGACTGCAAGGAATCGAAAATGCGTTACCGCGCCGACCAGCTTTTCTTCGCTCCCGTCGTCGTCGCCGGCGAAACGATCGGCTACGTTTCCGTGCTGGAGGACGAGGGTATGCAGACCCAGGCGGAGGAAGCGGCGCGCGACTTGAAGCGCAAACTCGCCAAGCAGGGCGAAATGGCGCCGATCGTTCTCAAAGATTACACGGAAGCGAAGCCGGAGGAATACGCGCTGATTCCGTCTCCAGCAACGGGAAAGCCCGGCTCGCTCACGCCGCCGCGCGCGTTCAACATGATGTTCCAGACCTACGTCGGCGCTCTGCGCGACGAAACGGCGATCGCGTATCTGCGCCCGGAAACCGCGCAGGGCATCTTCATCAATTTCAAAAACATCGTCGACACGGGGCGCGTCAAGGTGCCGTTCGGGATCGCGCAGGTCGGCAAGGCGTTTCGCAACGAAATCAATCCGCGCAACTTCATTTTCCGTTCCCGCGAATTCGAGCAGATGGAAATCGAATATTTCATCTCGCCCGACGCGGACTGGCAGTCGCTACACAAGGGCTGGATCGAATACTGCATGGACTGGTTCGACGGGATCGGCATTCCGAAATCGCGCCTTTCGCTCTACAATCACCCGAAGGAAAAACTCGCGCACTATTCGAAAGGCACGACGGACATCATGTTCGAGTTCCCGTTCGGCGTGCAGGAGTTGCAGGGCGTCGCCGCGCGCGGCGATTTCGACCTCACGCAGCATCAGGCCGTTTCCGGCAAGTCGATGGAATATTTCGACGAAACGGCGAAGAAGAAATACGTGCCGCACGTGATCGAGCCGTCCGTCGGCGTCGACCGCATTTTCCTCGCCGTGCTTTCCGCCGCGTATTGCGAAGATGAAGTGGAGGGCGAAAAGCGCATCGTGCTCAAACTTCACCCGCGCCTCGCGCCCTACAAAGCCGCCGTGTTCCCGCTCGTCAAAAACAAGCCGGAACTCGTCGCGCGCGCCGACGCGCTTTACCGCCGGCTGAAACACCGCTGGAACGTGTTTTACGACGCGGCGGGAGCGATCGGGCGCCGCTATCGCCGGCAAGACGAAATCGGCACGCCGTTCGGCATCACCGTCGATTTCGACACGATCGAAAAAGACGGGAAAGTCACGCTCCGCGACCGCGACACGCTGCAACAGGTGCGCATGACGGAAGACGAAGTCGTCGCGTATCTTTCCGAAAAAATCGACGGCTGAATTTTTTTTCGCCGACGGATTCGCGGGAACGCGAAAGACGGGAACGCCGGACGCCGACGCGCTTCCGGCGTTTGCGTTTTTTGGATTGAAAACGCGGGAGCGGTGAAATAGAACTTCATCGCTTTCACAAAAGCGCATTCTTCCCGAAACTCATTGCAGAAAACCTTATGTCCGAACCGACCTTTATTTGTTCCGCGCCGGAACTCGCAAATCAGGCGCAAAAAATCGCGCTCTATTCGCATTACGCGGTCGCGCTCGTCGGCGCGGGCGTCGGCGGCGTGATGCTGGCGCGTTCCCGCGAGCAGGAAAAAATTCCACACGTTCTCTGCGCGGTCGCGGCGTTCGGAATCGGTCTCGTCGCGCTTTATTCGCAGTGGGAATACAATCAATTTCTCTATCAGGCGCGGGAAACGGCGGCGAACGCGGTCGCGCTGCGCTCCGGCATCTGGTTCGTCTGGGCGACGCTTCTGCTCGTCGGTCTTTCGATGACGCCGGGCTTCCGCTTCAAGCGGATGAAAAAACTCGCGCTGATTCCGCTGCTCATTTTCGCGGCGATCAGCTTCGGCATGGCGTGTTCCGGCGACGTGCTTTCCGCCGCGGCAATGACGGAGGTGCCGACGATCGAACAGCTAAAAGAGGGGCTTCCCGCATTTCGCGCGATTGCGCGCGCGGCGGCGTTCGGTTCCGCGTTGATGTTCGGCATTCCCGCGCTCGTGTGCGCTCTTTTCGTCGCGGGCTCGTTCGTCATTTCTCAATCGAAAAAAGTCGAAAAGCGCTCCGAAGAAAATCACCAGATGCGCACGGGCGTGATGACGCTCGTTTCCGTCCTCATTCCCGCGATCGCCTACGGTGCCGGCTCTTTCATCATCGCTTCCGGAGAAAACGGCATCGACCGCGCCGTGCTTCTTTTCAGCTGCGGCGACGTGATGGCGATGTTCTTCCTGCTTTGCGCGACGATGTCGCTGCTCGGCGTTCCCGCGAATTTCCCGAAACCGCCGAAGCCGAAAAAGGAAAAAGCGGCGTCCGCCGCCGTTCCCGCGTCCGCGGAAGAACATCCGACGATGCTCGACCAGCAGCAGGCTTACGCGCAGGCGTATGCGCAACAGCTTTACGCGCAACAGCAGGCATACGCGCAGTATTACGCGCAGCAGCAACAGGCGGCGGCACAACAGGCGGCGGCGCAGCAGGCGGGTGGCGCTCCCGTGAAGCCCGCGCCTCGGTCGCAACCGTCCGCTCCCGCGTATGATCCCGCGGCGGCGTATGCGCAGCAGCAGGC
>CAZWIK010000016.1:7499-40402 GCA_964633895.1 uncultured Enterobacteriaceae bacterium
CGCAACCGTCCGCTCCCGCGTATGATCCCGCGGCGGCGTATGCGCAGCAGCAGGCGCAATATTACGCGCAACAGCAGGCATACGCGGCGTATCAGCAACAGCAGCAGGCGTATCAGCAGGGACAGCCCCAGCAGCAATACGCGCAACCGCAACAGCAGGTTTACGCGGCGGCGTATGCGCAACAACAGGCGGCATACGCGCAACAACAGCGCGCGACGACGCACCCCGCCGTGAAACCGGTCGGTGCGCCGCGCCAAGTTTCGACGGGCGGCGTGAAAAAAGTCGGCGGCGTCCGTCAGATTAAGAAAATCCGCTGAGCCGAAGCGGTTTTCCCGAACGGGGCGCGTTCCCGTCGGAACCGGTTCAAAAAAAAAGCGTTCCTGAGACGGAGAAATCCGTTTTTCGCGGGAACGCTTTTTTTTTCTTCGGACGAATCCGCGCCGGAATTTTCTGCGGCGGGAACGCGCGGCGTCAGAAATGACGGATGTAATATTCGTCGCGCAGCTCCGCCATTTTTTCCGCGCGGAGCTGCTGAGCGCGTTCGGCGCGCAGGCGGTTTTCGATCTGCGCGCGAACGTCTTTCAGCGGCGTGACGCCGGCTTCGCGGAACGCGATGCGTTTCAGCAGAACGAAGACTTTGCCGGACGGCGATTCGAGTTCGATGACGTCCGAGACTTCGCCGTCGCCGATTCCCTGCAACACGGGAACGATCTGTTCGGAAAGGTCGGAAAGCTGTTTCCAGCCGACGTAGCCGCCGTTCGCGCGGTAGTCGTCCCGCGAGAAAAATTTTGCCGCGCTTTCAAAATCGGTTTCGCCCTTGCGAATGCGTTCCCGCACGCGCTCGGCGAGAGCCTTGACCTGCTCGTCGGTTTCCGACGCTCCGGCGAAAAGCACGATCTGCGCGTATTCCGCCGCCGCGTCGCTTCGGAATTCGTCGATGTGCGCCTCGTATTCCGCGCGAACCTGCTCGGGCGAAACGTCCCCGTAGGCGGGACCGACGAGAAATTCGTCCCAGCTCTGCGCTTTGAGGCGATTCCGCATTCTGCGTTTTTCCGCGAGCGGATTGCTTCCGGTCTGGCGGAGCATTTGCAGGTATTTCGAACGGTCGCCGTCGAAATCCTGATCGATGATGGCGTTGATGCGCATTTCGACGACGTTGTCGTCCATCAGCGCGCCGGCGTCGTCGAACGCGCTGGCGAGCAGATACGCGTCGGAAAGGCTTTGGAGCACGTCGGTTTCGAGTGTGCTCGCCTTCTGCAGAAATTCGCGCTGCGTCCGCGCCGTGCGCCGCAGTTCGGGAATGTAGCGCATTGTTTCCCGTCGCAGGTCTCCGGTGGTGATGATTTCTCCGTTGACGGCGGCGGCGATCCCGTCGCGCGTCTGCGCCGCGAACGCGGCTTCGCGCAGGCTGGGCGCGTCGTCGTTTTCCGCCGCAGACGCGGGAACGGCGGCGAGTGCGGCGAGCACGGTGGCGGCGAGAAGACTTTTTTGCGGGAACGTCATTGGTCGTTTTCCTGGGGTTTTTTTTCGGGAACGGATTCGCACTCCGCGTCGGTCTTCGCGGGAACGCCGGATTCTTCTTTCTCGGCGTTTTTCTTTTCCGAAGCGGAAAGCGGTTTGTATTCGATCGGCGAGCGGATTTCTCCGAATTCGAGAATTTCCTTCACGTGGACGCCGTCGAGCGTTTCGTGTTCGAGAAGGGCTTCGGCGATTTTTTTGTGTGCGTCCGCGTGTTCCGCGATGATTTTTTCGGCGCGGGCGTATTGCGCGGAGATGATTTCGCGGATTTCCGCGTCGATGCGCTGAAGCGTCGCTTCGCTGATCGTCTGCGTCTTCGTGAGTTCCCGTCCGAGGAAGAGCGACTGCTGGTTTTCGCCGAACGTGATCGGTCCGAGGTCGCTCATTCCCCATTCGCAGACCATGCGCCGCGCCATGGTCGTCGCGCTCTTGATGTCGCTCGACGCGCCGGAGCTGATGTCGTCCGTGAAAACTTTTTCGCCGATACGCCCCGCCATGGTCGAGCAGATCGTGTTTAGAAGCTGCGTTTTCGTGCGCCCGAGAATGTCTTTGCTCGGCATGAACATCGCCATGCCGAGGGCGCCGCCGCGCGGAATGATCGTTACCTTGTGTAGCGGCATGGAACCGTCGTCCACGACGGACTGCACGAGCGCGTGTCCCGCTTCGTGATAAGCCGTCGTCGCGCGGTCTTTTTCGTCCATGACGCGGCGGCGTTCCCGCCCGTAGGAAATTTTGTCGCGCGCCTCCTCGATGGAGAGCATGTCGATTTCGGCCTTTTTCCCGCGCACGGCGATCAGCGCGGCTTCGTTGAGAAGATTCGCGAGGTCCGCTCCCGCGAAACCAGTCGTCGTTTTCGCGACGTCGGCGAAATTGACTTTTTCCGAAATTTTAAATTTTTTCGCGTGAACGTTCAGAATCGCCTCGCGTCCTTTGATGTCGGGCAAATCGACGTAAACCTGCCTGTCGAAGCGTCCCGGGCGGAGCAGCGCGGCGTCGAGCACGTCGGCGCGGTTCGTCGCCGCGATGACGATGACGCCGTCCTGCGGATCGAAGCCGTCCATTTCGACGAGCAGCGAATTGAGCGTCTGCTCGCGTTCGTCGTTCCCGCCTCCGAGACCGCTCCCGCGCTGGCGTCCGACGGCGTCGATCTCGTCGATGAAAATGATGCACGGCGCGTTTCGCCGCGCCTGCTCGAACGTATCGCGCACGCGCGACGCGCCGACGCCGACGAAAAGTTCGACGAAGTCCGAGCCGGAAATCGAGAAGAACGGCACGTCCGCCTCGCCCGCGACCGCGCGCGCGAGCAGCGTTTTTCCCGTGCCGGGAGGTCCGACGAGAAGCACGCCTTTCGGAATGCGTCCGCCGATTTCCGAAAAACGCTTCGGCTCGCGCAGAAATTCGACGACCTCGGAAACTTCCTCCTTCGCCTCGTCGCAGCCGGCGACGTCCTTGAACGAAACCTTCGATTTTTCCTTGTTGAGCAGCTTTGCGCGGGAACGCCCGAACGAAAACTGCTGCGCCTGCGCCTTGCGGACGGAACGGAAAATGAAGAAGAAAATGAACGCGCCGATGATCAGCGTCGGCAGAACCGCCCAGAGAATTTCGGACATGCGCGACGCGGCGGGAGCGTCCTTGAACGCCTGCGCGGGAACGCTCTCGCGTAGGACTTTGATGTCTTCTCCGAGAAGCGTGCCGCTCGCCGTGAATTTTCCCGCCGTTGTGGTCTCGGCGTCCGCGTGCCCGTCGCCGTCGCTTGCCGTGATTTCCGCGGGAACGATTTTCAGTTCGCCCGTTACCGTGTAAAAATTTCTGTCGCCGCCGAGCGGATTGTTTTTCAGCGTGAGCGAACGAATGCTTTTCTGCCGCGCGAAATCGAGCACCTGCGACATGGTGAATTCCTGCGCGGGAGTTTTCCCGCCCGGCGTGAACGTCAGCAGCGCCGCGAGCACGGCGATGATCGCGGCCCATATCAGCAGCACGCGGAAATCCATTCGCGGCGCCGTTTTTTTATTGTCGTCGTTATTTGTCATTGAACAAAAATTTTTCTGAAAAATGCACGAAACGCGCCAAACGCGGCGCGATTCGCGAAAAACAAAGCTACAAAGGTAAACTCTCCGCGCGGTAAGTCAACCGCAGAGCCTTGCCTCCCGCCTCGCGGATGCGGAAACGCTCCGCTGGCGGAAGCCCGGGAACCCACGCCGCGCCCTGCGCGTCTGCGAACACCGGCAGGCGTTCCCGTAGCCCGCGCGGAATCTTTCTGTCCGTAAAAGCGTCGCCGAGCGTCTTTTCTCCCGTCGCGCCGAGCGGGCGATAGCGCTCGCCGACGCGCCACGCGCGCACGGAAATTTCCGGCGTCCCTGCGAGAAAAACCGTTTTTTTCGGAGAAAATTCGCCCGCGCGGATTTTCGCGAAAAGTTCGGGCGAAACGTCGACGCTTTCGCTCGTCCACGAGCCGAGAAATTTTCCCGCGGCGTTCCCGCGTTCGGCGTCGGGCGTTCCCGCGCGTTTTTTCAAAGAAAGCGTTCCCGCCGCGTCGAGCGCGATCCGCGTTCCCGCGATTTCCGTTTTCAGCGGCGTTCCCGCGCGCAACGCCTCGACGAGCGCGTCCGCCGTTCCCGCGCGGAGCGGCAGGCGTTCCCACGCGAAAATTTTGCGCAGAATCCGCCGGGCGACCGCGGGTGTCGCGGCGAAATCCGAAAAACGGAAATCCGCGACCGCGGGCGTGTTTTTTTTCAAAAAAAATTCCGCGAGCGCGTCGAGCGCGTCCGCGTCTTCTTCGGCGAGCCTGCGGGAACGCGCGAAATTTTCGAACGGCGCCGCAGCGCGCAGCTCAGGGAGCGTGCGATTGCGCACGCGGTTGCGGAAATAATCCGTTCCCGCGTTCGTTTCGTCTTCTCGCCACGGAATCCCGCATTCGCGGAGCGCGGCGACGATTTCCCCTTTTGAAAAATCGAGCAGCGGGCGCGCGAAAATCCGTCCGTCCGGGCGGCGGGAAATGGGACGCGGCGCGGCGAGACCGTCCGTTCCCGCGCCGCGCGCGACGCGCATCAGCAGCGTTTCCGCGACGTCGTCGCGCTGGTGTCCCTGCACGAGAATTTTCGCGCCGCATTCCCGCATTTTCCGCGCGAAAAAATCGAGCCTCGCTTCGCGTAGTTCCGCTTCGCCGGGCGCGTGCGCGTTTCCGTCGCCGCATTCTTCGCGGCGTTCGGAGAAAAATCGGACGCCGAGCGCGTCGCAGACTTCGCGCGCGAACGCCGCGTCCGCCGCGCTCGTTTTCCGCACCGCGTGATCGAAATGCAGAGCGGCGAGGCGTTCCCGCGCCTTTGGGAACTTTGCCCAGACCAGCAGCAGTGCGCAGAGCGAGTCCGCGCCGCCCGAAAACGCGACCGCGAGCGCGGGAGCGCGATCCGCCGCCAACGCGGAGGCTACTTCGCGCGGGAACGCCCGCGGAAATTTTTCCGCGAGCCGCGTCGCCGCGTCTTTCCAGTTCATCGCCTGCATTTTCGAAATTTCGGAAATTATGCGCGCGTTTCCGCAAAGAGTGAACAGCAAACCGCGCGGGGGAAAATTTTGCTCCCGAGGAGAAAAAAAGGCGTTCCCGCGAAAATTTTTTTTGAAAAACTGTGCGGGAACGGTTTCGGCGGCGGCGGGGACTCGTTGCCGCGGCGTTTTCTTAATTGCAAAGCGGACGCGAAAAGCGTTTCCTTGCGGGAACGAATTTTTTTTGAGAAATATGAGTGGAGTCCGCACACGTTTCGCACCGAGTCCCACGGGATTCTTTCACATCGGCAGCGCGCGCACCGCGCTGTTCAACTGGCTTTACGCGCGCCACACGGGCGGCACGTTCGTTTTGCGCATCGAAGACACGGACAAGGAGCGCAACACGCAGGAATTTCTCGACGTCATTCTGGAATCGATGCGTTGGCTCGGCATGGATTGGGACGAAGGGCCCGGCGCGGGCGGGAACGTCGGTCCGTATTTTCAGTCGCAGCGCGGCGATTTTTACAAAGAAAAAGTCCGCGAGCTGATGGACAATGGGCGCGCCTACGAAAAGGACGGCGCGATCTGGTTTCGGCTTGAAGGCGAACGCGAAACCGTTTACGACGATTTTCTGAAGAAGGAAATCGAGCGCGTCCACGCCGCTCCCGTCGTGATCGACGACATCATCCGCGGGCGCGTCGAACGCGCGGAAGACCGCGACTTCGTGATCGTGCGCGGGAACGGTGAACCGGTTTTCCATCTCGTGAACGTCGTGGACGACATCGCGATGAACATCACGCACGTGATTCGCGGCGAAGACCATCTTTCCAATACGAGCAAGCACATCGAGCTTTACAAGGCGTTCGGCGTCGAGCCGCCGAAGTTCGCGCACATTCCGCTGATTTTGAAGACGGAGGGTTCGGGCAAAATGTCCAAGCGCGACCGCGGCGCGCTGATCGAGGAATACCAGTCGCGGCATTTTCTGCCCGCCGCCGTGCGCAATTTTCTCTGCCTGCTCGGCTGGACGCCGAAAGACGGGCGCGAGATTTTGCCGATCGAGGACATCGTCGCGCAGTTCGATCTGTGCGACGTGCATCAGGCGAATGCGCGTTTCGACGAGCGCAAGATGGCGTTTTTCAATCAGGAATACCTGCGCGCGCTGCCGGACGAATCGTTCGCGTGGCTCGCCGCTCCCGTGCTCGGCGAGGCGAAAGTCATCGACGAAAAAACGGACGAAGATTACCTGCAAAAAGTGCTCGCGCTGTGCAAGCCCAAGATGAACGCGCTCGAAACGCTCCCGAATTTCGTCGGCTACTTTTTCACGGAAGATTTTCCGCTCGACGAAAAAGGCTTCGCGAAGCTCTGCAAAAAGAGCGATCCCGCGGCGCGCTGCCGCGAACTCGTTCCCGCGCTCGAAGCCGCTCCCGACGTCGTTCCCGCGACGATCGACGCGCTGTTTGCGAAGCTCGGCGCGGAACACGGCGTGAAGCCGACGGATTATTTTGCGCCGATGCGCTTCGCCGTGTCCGGTCAGCCCGGCGGTCCCGGTCTGCACGAGATACTCGAATTGCTCGGCAAGGAACGCACGCTCGCCCGCGTGAAAAAGTTCCTCGAAAAAATCGCGAAATAATTTTTTGCGCCGAGAAAAATCCGGTTCCCGCTGTTTTTTGCGATATGAAAAAAACGCAGTCAAAGCCGCTTACGGAAACGCTGGACGCCAGCGGAATCTTTGCTCCGCTGAAAAATCATCTGGCGGCGCTCGACGCGTTTTTGGACGCGCAGGTGCAGGAATTCGCTCCCGCCGCGCGGGAAAGCCTGCGTTACACGTTCACGCATCGCGGCAAGCGGTTGCGTCCCGCGCTCGTATTTTTTTCCGGCTGGAAAGGCGCGGGAACGGTCTCGCCGGAGCTGGTTCGTGCGGCGGCGACGGTCGAGCTGATTCATCTCGCGACGCTCGTCCACGACGACATTCTCGACAACGCGGAAATCCGCCACTCATCGCCCACGCTTTTCGCGAAATACGGTTCGCATACCGCCGTGCTGCTTGGCGACGCGATTTTCGCGCACGCGCTCAAACTGATGTCCGATTTCGACGCGGTCGAGCTTTGCCGCGCGCTCGCCGTCGCGGCGCGGAAAATCTGCACGGGGGAAATCTGGCAGACCGCCGAGCGCGGGAACGCCTCGATTTCGCTCGACGATTATTACGGCATGATTCAGATGAAGACCGGCGAGCTTTTCGAGGTCAGCGCGCTGCTCGGCGCGACGCTCGCCGGCGGCGGCGCGGAAAAAGGCTCGGCGTTCGCGGCGTTCGGGCGGCATCTCGGTTGCGCGTATCAGATTTTTGACGACATCGTCGATTATCTCGGCGACGAATCTGCAATCGGGAAAACGCTCGGAACGGATCTTGCGAGCGGAAAATTTACACTTCCGGAAATTCTTTTTCTTCAAAAAATTCCCGCACGGGAACGCGAGGAATTTCTCGCCGGAATCGCCGCGGGAACGTTCGGCGTCCGCGAAGTCGTCGCGAAGATGCGCGCCGCCGGAATTTTCGGCGAGTGCCGCGCGCATTTTCTGAAAGAGACTTCCGCCGCCGCGAACGCGCTCGCGCCCTATGCGGAGACGGAAGGCGCGAAGCACTTGCTCGCCATTTCGGATTTCGTCGCCTCTCAGGTGCGCAAAATTTCCTGAATCCGCCGTCGGCGGGAAAACGTTCTCGCGCGGGAACGGTCATTCGCGGAGCGCGAGCGGCGGCGAGAGAATTTCCTGCGCGAGCACGGCGCGGCGGAGCGCGGCGCGGTCGGGAAAGAGTTCGTTTGCGTCGGCCTCCGCGGGAATGCGTTTTTTCTCCAGAATTTTTTTTCGCGGAACGGGAACGGCGACGGATTTCGCGGGACGCGTTTCCGCCGCTTCGCCTGCGTCCGCGGGATTCTGCGCAGATTTCTCTGCGGCTTGCCGCAGCAAACGCGCGTGAATTTCCGCGCGGCGTTCCCGCAGCATTTTTTCGAGTGCGGTCTCGACCGTGCCGTCGCCGCCCTGCGCCCAAGCTTCCGGCGTTCCCGCGGCGGCGTCGTCTTCCTCCGCGTTTCCGAAAACGGATTCGTCGATTTCGGGAACGCCGTCGTCGCTTTTTTTTCTTTTCAGAAAATGACTGACGAGCGAGCCGATGAACGAAATGGCGAAGAACGCGATGAATGCGACCGCTTTCAGCAACGCGAAACTCGATTCGTCGCCGCCGTCAGCGAGCGGGAAAAATTCTCCGAAGGGAAAAATCACGGCGGCTCAGTCTTTCCGCGCGAGATTTGCGCGCATATCGGTGTCGGCGTTGATGTTTTTCAGCCGATAAAGATCCATCACGCCGAGATTTCCGGAGCGCAGTGCTTCCGCCATCGCGCGCGGCACTTCCGCTTCGGCGGCGACGACTTCCGCGCGTTTTTCCTGCACGAGAGCCTTCATTTCCTGTTCCCGCGCGACGGCGGCGGCGCGTTTGATTTCCGCCTGCGCCTGAGCCATGTTTTTGTTCGCTTCCGCCTGCGCTTCCTGAAGTTTCGCGCCGATGTTGTCGCCGACGTCCACGTCCGCGATGTCGATCGAAAGAATTTCGAACGCGGTGCCGACGTCGAGCCCGCGTTCCAGCACGCGCTTGGAAATCGCGTCGGGATTTTCGAGAACGTTCTTGTAGCTTTCCGCAGAGCCGATCGACGTCACGATGCCTTCGCCGACGCGCGCGATCACGGTTTCCTCCTGTGCGTTCCCGACGTAGCGCGCGAGGTTGGAGCGCACGGTAACGCGCGCGCGGACTTTGACCTGAATGCCGTCTTTCGCCACGGCGTCGATCGTCATGCGACCGGACTGCGGGTTCGGGCAATCGATGACTTTCGGATTGATCGACGTGCGCACGGCGTCGATGATGGATTTTCCTGTGCCTTTGGTCGCGAGGTCGATTGCGCACGCCTCGTTCCACGAAAGCTGAATGCGCGCTTTCTGTGCGTTGATGATGCCCTGCGTGGTCTGGAGCACGTCGCCGCCGGCGAGGTAGTGCGTTTCGATTTCGTCGATCGAAAGTTCGATTCCCGCCTTGATTGCCGTGATGCGCGTGTCGACGAGCAGCGCGTAGGGCACGCGCCGCAGACGCATCGTGAAGAGCTGCCGGAGCGAAACGTGCGCTCCCGCGAGCAGCGCGCGTATCCACACGCTGAAAAACGAGAGGAAGACGAAAAGAAAAATCAGCCCGACGATGCCGAGCGCGATGTAGATGATGTTGGCGAAGGTCATGTTTTTTTATTTTTTTCGGAAAAAATTATAGCCGCGCGGCTCGGGCTTTGGCGAAGCAAATTTAATTTTTCATTCCTGCGAAAAAAAAGCGTTCCCGCAGAGATCGCGCGGCGGGGGAACGTCAGGCTTCGGTTTTTCGAACGACGAGTTCGAAATCTCGGAAGCCGACGACGGCGACGGAATCGCCGCGTCGCACGTCGCCGAATTCGACGCAGGCCTCGTATTCGCGCCCGCCGATGCTCACGACGCCGAGCGGGCGAAAATCCGTGACCGCCGTTCCCGCCGCGCCGATTTCGGGCAGATCGCCGTCGCGTTCCCGCGCGCCGCGCAGACGCGCGTCGCCGATTTCGCCGACTTTGTTTTTCAGAACGATTTTGTCGCGGAACCATTTCGCGGGCAGAAGCGTCCACGCGAGCAGCGTCGCCGCGAAAACGGTAACGATCGCCAGACCGAGGTGCTTCAGCGGCGCGGAAAACATTTCCCAATGAAATTCGAACGAGCCGTCGGGCAGTTGCCAGAAATCGATTCCGCTCCAGAAAATGCCGCCGACGATGCAGAGGATTCCCGCGATCGCGAAAACGAACGTGCCGGGCATCAGGAAAATTTCGGCGAGAATCAGCAGCGTTCCCGCCGCGAAAAGCAACACGCCTTCGAAGCCCGCAAGCCCCGCCGCGTGCTGCAACGCGAAATAAAGCGCGATCAGCGCGACGCCCGCGATCCCGGGAACGCCGAAGCCGGGCGATTTTATTTCAAAGAAAATCAGCAGCATTCCCAAACCGAGAAAAACCGGCAGAAACGGCGCGGCGAACTGCGCGACGCGTTCCAGACCGAGCGGTTCGATGGTTTCGACGCTGAACGGCGTTCCCGCGAAATGAGCCTCGAGCATCGCGGGAACGCTTTCGAAAATGCCCGCGCCGAAAAGCGGCGTCGCGGGATCGCCGACGGGGCGCATCGCTTCGTCCGCCGTGAGCGTGAGGAGCGTTCCCGCGGGCTTCACAGGATCGCCGTTGGCGTTCGTCAAAATTTCGCCGTCGATTTTCAGCACGTAGTCCGCGTCGAACATCGCGCGGATCGTTTCCGCGCGGTGCGGGCTTTCCTTGGAAAAAGTCTTGGCGAGCGCGGTGAGGTAGGAGTCGATTTTCATTTTCATCGTCGCGTCCACGTCGCCGCCGGACGCGGAAACGACCGCCGCCGCGCCGATTTTTCCGTTCGGCGAAAAATAAATTTTCTGCGCCGCGCCGGAAATGTAGGCGCCTGCCGAAATCGCGTCGGGATTGACGAACGCGAGCGTTTCGCCCGGGAATTTCTGCAGCGCGTCGATGTATTCGAGCATGACGGAAAGTTCACCGCCCGGCGTGTTCACATCGAGCACGAGCGCGTCCGCCTTCTCCGCGATCGCCTTTTTTACGCCGCGGCGGAAAATATACCAGTTCGCGCGGTTGATTTCGCCGTGCACGGGAACGACGACCGCCTTTTTCGCGGGAACGCTTTCCGCTTCGGCGGGCGTTTCCGCCTGCGCGGCGAACGCTCCGAGAAAAACGAAGCAAAGCCAAAGAAACGTTTTTTTCATCGCCGAAGAAATTTGCAGTTTTTCCCGCGCGACGCAAAAGGAAAAGCAGGGCGCGGACGTTCAGCCGTTTTGCGGGAGTCGATGTTTCGCGGGAACGAAAAATTCGCGAGTGCGGCAGGACGCAACCGCCGCGCGCGCGGCGTTCCCGCGGAGAGATTTTTCGGGGACACAAGAAATTTTTAATTTTTTTTCGAAAAAGGGCTTGCGCGTCGCGGCAAAAAAGTTATTAATGGTCATTCCTGTTTATTCAAATTTCCCAGTTTAGCTTCATGCCAACAATCAATCAACTCGTCCGCAAGCCGCGGAACAAAGCCAACATCAAGTCGAAATCGCCCGCCTTGAATTGCTCTCCGCTTAAGCGCGGCGTGTGCATTCAGGTGATGACGCGCACGCCGAAGAAGCCGAATTCGGCTCAGCGCAAAGTGGCGAAAGTGCGTCTCACGTCCGGAGTGGAAGTCATTTCGTATATTCCGGACGAAGGGCACAAGCTGCAGGAGCACAGCGTTGTTCTCGTTCGCGGCGGGCGCGTGAAGGACTTGCCGGGCGTGCGTTACCATATCGTCCGCGGACCGCTGGACTGCGCGGGCGTCGAAAAGCGCCGCCGCAGCCGTTCGAAATACGGCGTGAAGCGTCCGAAAGCTGGCAAATAATTTTTTCATTAGAAGGAAACACGAAAAATGTCTCGTCGTCGTCGAGCCACAAAAAATCCGCACAAGCCGGATTCCCGTTACAACAGCCCGCTGGTGAGCCAGCTGATCAATGTCGTCATGAAGAACGGCAAGAAAACGGTCGCGCAGCGCATCGTTTACGGCGCGATTGAGCGCGTCAGCGAAAAGCTCGAAAAGGGCGATCCGATGGAACTGCTTCTCGGTGCGCTGGAAAACTGCCGTCCGAAGTTGGAAGTCAAGAGCCGTCGTGTCGGCGGCGCGACGTATCAGGTCCCCGTGGAAATTTCGCATGAGCGCCAGACGAGCATGGCTTTCCGCTGGCTCGTGAGTGCCGCTTCGGGGCGCAAGGGACAGCCGATGGTCGAATCTCTCGCCGCGGAAGTCATCGACGCTTACAACAACACGGGAACGGTTGTCAAGAAGCGCGAAGAAACGCACAAGATGGCGCAGGCGAACCGCGCGTTCGCGCATCTTCGCTGGGGCAACAACTAATTTTCACGGAGCCGACAGGTCATGGCACTTTCCGCCAAAAATTCACCTTCCCGTGGTACGCCGCTCGAATACACCCGAAATTTCGGCATCGCCGCGCACATTGACGCGGGCAAGACGACGACTTCGGAGCGTATTCTGTTTTACGCCGGCGTTATTCACAAGACGGGCGAAGTCCACGAAGGCGCTGCGACGACGGACTGGATGGAGCAGGAACAGGAGCGCGGGATCACGATTACGTCCGCCGCCATTTCCTGCGGATGGACGACGCCGGACGGACCTTTCGCCAAGATTCCGCATCGCCTGAACGTCATCGACACGCCCGGTCACGTTGACTTCACGGCGGAAGTGGAGCGTTCGCTCCGCGTTCTCGACGGAGCCGTCGCCGTGTTCTGTGCCGTTGCAGGCGTTCAGCCGCAGTCCGAGACGGTCTGGCGGCAGATGAACAAATACAATGTTCCGCGCGTCGCCTACATCAACAAGATGGATCGGACGGGCGCGGATTTCTTCAATGCGATCAAGGGCATCAGGGAAAAGCTTCGCGGGAACGCGCATCCGCTCTATATTCCGATCGGCGCGGGCGACACGTTCACGGGGCTCGTCGACCTCGTCAAAGGTTGCGCTTACGTCTATGACGAATCCGATCCGAAAGGCATGAAATACGCCAAGACGGACGTTCCCGCCGAGCTGAAAGCCGATTTTGAGAAATACCGCGAAGAACTCATCGAAGCCGTTTCCGACTTTGACGACACGATCGCCGAAAAATATCTCGACGGACAGGAAATTTCTCCTGACGAACTGCGCGTGGCGATCCGCAAGGCGACGCTGTCGCTGAACTTCGTCGGCGTCATTCCGGGTTCTTCGTTCAAGAACAAGGGTGTTCAGATGGTGCTCGACGCGGTCGTCGATTACCTGCCGTCCCCGCTCGACCTGCCGCCGATGAGGGCGTTCAAAGACGACGGCGAGACGGAAACGGGCGTCGAGCCGGACGACAACGCGAAGCCCGTCGGGCTTTGCTTCAAGCTGTGGTCCGACCCGTATGTCGGGCAGCTGGTGTTCTTCCGCCTCTATCGCGGAACGCTGAAAAAAGGCGATTCGCTCTACAATCCGCGCACCCGCAAGATGGAACGCGTTTCCCGCCTCATGATTATGAAGGCGATGGATCGCGAAGAAATCGATACTGCGTATTCCGGAGACATCTGCGCGCTGATCGGACCGAAGGAAATCGTAACGGGCGACACGCTCTGTGCCCGCGAGGACGACCTCGCTCTCGAGCCGCCGTCGTTCCCGGAACCCGTCATTTCGATGTCCATCGAACCGGCGACGAAAGCCGACCAGGAAAAACTTTCCATCGGTCTGCAGCGTCTTGCGCAGGAAGACCCGACGTTCCGCGTCTCTTCCGACCAGGAAACCGGACAGACGATCATTTCCGGCATGGGCGAGCTTCACCTCGACATCATCGTCGACCGTCTCCGCCGCGAATTCAAAGTCGACGCGAAAGCGGGACGCCCGCAGATTTCTTACCGCGAAACGATCACGGCGAACGCCGACGGCGAAGGCAAATTCATCCGTCAGTCCGGCGGTCGCGGTCAATACGGGCACGCGGTCATCAAGATCGAGCCGAATCCGGGCAAGGGCATTGAAGTTCTCAATGAAATCGTCGGCGGCGTGATTCCGAAAGAATACATCAAGCCGACCATCGAAGGCATTCAGGAAGCCGCGAACAACGGGACGATCGCCGGATATCCGGTCATCGACTTCAAGGCGCATATCGTTTTTGGTTCCTATCACGAAGTCGACTCGAACGAAATGGCGTTCCGCATGGCGGGCATCTTCGCGTTGAAGGACGCGATGAAGAAAGCGTCCCCGATTCTTCTTGAACCGATCACGAAAGTCGAAGTCGTGACGCCGGAAGAATATCAGGGCGACATCATGGGCGACCTGAACCGCCGCCGCGGTCAGATTCAGAACATGGAAACGAAAAACGGCGTCTGCACGATCGACGCGTTCGTTCCGCTTCAGACCATGTTCGGATACGCGACGGACGTCCGCTCGTTGTCGAAAGGTCGCGCGTCCTACACGATGGAGCCGGATCACTTCGAGCAGGTTCCCGCGAACGTTCTGAAGGAAATCGTCGAAACGCAGTCGCGCGCTCCCGCGCGTTCGTAACCGCAAACATTTAAAACACAGAAAACTCACATCCATGAGCGCTCAAAAAATTCGCATTAAACTGAAAGGCTTTGATTATCGCGTCATTGATCAATCTGCGGGCGATATCGTTGAAACCGCCAAGAGAACCGGAGCCCGCGTGTCGGGTCCCGTTCCTCTGCCGACGGGAATCGAACGCTGGACGGTGAACCGTTCGCCGCACGTTGACAAAAAGTCGATGGATCAATTCGAACAGCGCACCCACAAGCGCCTGATCGACATCATCGGACCGACGGCTCAAACCGTCGATGAACTGAGAAAATTGGATCTTCCTGCGGGCGTCGACATTTCAATCAATGTCTGACCACCGCCAAACCGATTAGATATAAACCGAAATATTTCGTTTAATCGGATTGCTTGGGACTGTAAGAGAATCTGATCAATAACATACTGATTTATGCAGCCTAAAGCAGGTCTGTGCAAACGGAAATGAACTCCACCTGCCTCTTAGCTATGAAGTTACAACTGATTGGCAAAAAAATTGGGATGACCCAGATCTACGACGGGGACAACACGCTCGTTCCCGTGACCGTGGTTCAAGCGGGTCCCTGTCCCGTCGTTCAAGTCAAGACTGTTGAGTCTGACGGATACAATGCCGTTCAAATTGCCTACGGCACACAGAAAAAAGAGCGCTTGACCAAGCCGGTTCAAGGGCACTTCGAAAAAGCCGGTGTCGCGCCGCACTCCGTTCTCGGAGAAATCCGCTTTGACGACAAAGCTCCCGAATACAAGGTCGGCGACGTGCTTACGGTCGCGACCTTCAAAGAAGGTCAGATCGTCGACGTCATCGGGACGACCAAAGGTCGCGGCTTCCAAGGGAACGTCAAGCGCCACAAACAGGACGGGCAGCCGGATTCCCACGGGCACATGATGCACCGCCGACCAGGTTCGATCGGGATGCGTCAGACGCCGGGCCACGTCTTCAAAGGCAAGGACATGCCCGGGCACATGGGTCAGGTTCGCCGCACCGTCCAGAATCTGACGGTCGTCAAAGTCCTGGAAGACCAGAATCTTCTTCTGATCAAGGGCTCGTTCCCGGGCGCGAACGGCGATTTGGTTTTCGTGCGCGAAGCCAAAAAAGCGAAATAATTTGGAAAGGACTCCGAAATTATGAAACTCAAAGTTTACACTGTTGACGGCAGCTCTTTCTCCGAAAAGGAATTTGACGCGTTCCCGGTTCTCGAGGAAGGGAAAGGGATCGCCGCTCTGAAGCAGACGCTCGTCGCTTACCAGGCGAATCTCCGTCAGGGCAATGCCAAGACGAAGGATTACGGCGAAGTCGCTGGCTCCGGCAAGAAGCAGGGACCGCAGAAAGGTTCCGGCGGTGCCCGCCACGGCGACAAACGCGCTCCGCAGCTCTACAAGGGCGGCGTCGTTTTTGGTCCGCGTCCCCGCGACTGGTCCAAGGCGATTACTGGCAAGGTGAAGAAGCTCGCGCTTTCCCGCGCGCTCGTCAATCTTGCGGGAGAGGGCGGTTTGTCCGTCATCGAGCGCATCGAATCTTCCGACGCGAAGACGAAAGCGATGAACGGCGTTCTCGCGAAAGTGTTCCCGAAAGGAAAACTTCTCGTCATCGCCGACGCCTGGGACGAAAAGGCGGCGCGCGCGACGCGCAACATTGATCGCGTTTCCTGCGCGGAAGCGGATACGGTCAACGCGTTCGATCTCGTCTCTTTCGGGCAGGTGCTTGTCAGCGAGCAGGGACTGAACAAAATTCTTGAACGCGTGAAATAAGGAGACTCATCAGAATGAAACCTGCATATAGCGTTATCAAGCGACCGCTCGTTTCCGAGAAAACGGCAACTTTCGCCGAAAACAACAAATATGTTTTCGAAATTTATTCCAGCGCGGATCGCAAGGAAGTCGCTGCCGCCGTCGAGGCGCAGTTCAAGGTAACCGTGACGCGCGTCAACATTCTCAACGTCAAGGGCAAGCGCAAGATGTCCCGCACCAAGCGCGGACAGATCGTCAAGGCTCCGGACGTGAAGAAGGCGGTTGTCACCTTGAAGAAGGGCGACAAAATCGAACTCATCTGATAAATAGAGGATACCGAATATGGCACTCGCATCCAATCGTCCGCTCACTCCCGGGCAGCGGTTTCTCATCCGCAACAAGCAGGCGCTTTCCAAAAAGCGTCCGGAGAAGGATCTTGTCGAATCGATACACAATCCGAAGGGTCGCAACTGCTACGGGCGCATCACTTCCCGTCGCCGCGGTGGCGGACACAAGAAGCTTTATCGTCGCATCGACTTTCGCCGCGCGAAACTCGACGTTCCCGCGTCGGTGATCGCTCTCGAATACGATCCGAACCGTTCCGCGAACGTCGCGCTGATCGAATACGCGGACGGCGAACGGGCATACATTCTCGCTCCGAACGGTCTTTCCGTCGGCGACAGCATCGTTTCCGCCTCGGGAACGGTCGAGGAATTCACGCCCGGCATTTCCGTGAAACTGCGTTATCTTCCTCCGGCGACGGACATTCACGCGATTGAAATGGAACCCGGTCAGGGCGCGCGCATCGCGCGTTCCGCAGGAAATTCCGCGCAGCTTCTCGGCATCGAAGGCGATCTCGCGATCATTAAAATGCCTTCTGGCGAACAGCGTTATCTGAACGCGAACTGCCGCGCGACCGTCGGAAAAGTCGGGAACGCGGAGCATCAGAACCGCTCTCTCGGCAAGGCGGGGCGTTCCCGTTGGCTCGGTCGCCGTCCGCGGGTTCGCGGTATGGTCATGAACCCCGTCGATCACCCGAACGGGGGCGGTCAGGGCAAGTCCAAAGGCGGCGGAGGTCGTCAGCACCTCAGCTCCCCGTGGGGACAGCTCGCCAAAGGCTTCCCGACCCGCATTAAGTCCAAGCCCTCGAATGTTCATATCATCGTTCGTCGCAACGGGCGCAAAGTTAAGAAGGGGTAATAAGCAATGGCACGTTCAATTAAAAAAGGCTATTATGTTGAGCCGTCCCTGATGGACAAGGTGCATGCCGCACAGAAAAGCGGCGACCGCAAGCCCATCAAGACTTGGTCGCGTCGTTCGACGATCACGCCGGATTTTGTCGGTCTCAATCTCAATGTTCACAACGGGAAGCAGTTCCTTCCCGTTTACATCACGGAGAACATGGTCGGTCATAAGCTCGGCGAGTTCGCTCCTACGCGAATCTTCAAGCATCACACGGCCCCGACGAAGAAAGCGGTGTAATTTCGCTTTCGCGAGAAAGATGATCATGCGTTTGACGGCAGCAGTTTTTTCCGCGCTCGCGTTTCTGTCGATTTCGGCGGGAACGGTTCGCGGGAACGCCGTCGGCTTCGGCGACGTCGCGATTTCGCAGTCGAACGTCGCGTTCGTCGCGAAGGTCGCGTCGGGAGAAGTCGCCGACGCCGTCGTCGTCAATGCCGGCTATGATCGCGATTTCTGCACGGGAGCGCGATGCAGCGTGGAGCGCGAGTCCGTTCCCGTCGCCGAAATAATCATCGTCGCCGCGACGCGAAGCCGCGCCGTCGCACTGATCACCAGCCTCGAAAACAACCAAACGATTCAGACCGGAGACACGGTCAAACTGAAAACCATTTAAATTTAGCTAATTCCGGACATGGAAGTTAAAGCCATCACCAAGTTCGCCCGTATGACGCCCCAGAAAGTGCGCGACGTGGCTCGTCAGATACAAGGTCTTCCCGCTCTTCAGGCGGCGGACCTCCTCCGCTTCGTCCCCCGCAAGTCTGCCCGTCTTCTGCTCAAGACGCTCAACAGCGCGATTGCGAATGCGGAGAACAATCACAATCTTTCCGCCAAGGATCTTGTCGTTTCCGCCGCTCTCGCCAACCAGGGACCGGTGCTGAAACGCTTTCGTCCCGCGGCGAAAGGCAGTGCGCATCCGATCCGCAAATCGACGACGCACATCACGATAACATTGAGCGCCAAACAGTAACCTCCGAAAAATTTCGACTATGGGTCAAAAAACAAATCCGATCGGTTTTCGCCTTGCGGTTCGCCGCAACTGGGACTCCCGCTGGTATGCGGACAAAAAGACGTTCCCGGAATTTTTGAAGAACGACTACGAAATCCGCAAGTTTCTTCACGAGAAACTCCGCCAGGCGGGCGTTCCGACGATCTTCATCGAACGCGCCGGTTCCCGCATCCGCGTGAAAATTTATTCCGCGCGTCCTGGCGTCGTCATCGGGCGCAAGGGCGGCGAACTTGAAAAACTTCGCGAGGAGATCGAAAAGATCGCCGGACGCGAGGTCATTCTCGACATTCAGGAAATCAAGAAGCCGGATCTCATCGCGCAGCTCGTCGCGGAAAACATCGCGTTGCAACTTGAGCGCCGCGTTTCTTTCCGCCGCGCGATGAAGAAAGCCGTGCAGAGCACGATGACGGCGGGAGCGGAAGGCATTCGTCTTCGGGTCGCCGGGCGTCTCGGCGGTGCCGAAATCGCCCGCGTCGAGTCTTCCCGCGTCGGACGCGTTCCGTTGCACACGCTCCGCGCGAACATCGATTACGGATTCGCGGAAGCCCATACGGTTTACGGCAAACTCGGGATCAAGTGCTGGATCTGCACGAAAGAACCCGAAATCTGAAAACAAGCCAAAACGAGAGAGACATAAGCAATGCCTAATATCCAACCATCTCGCACAAAATACCGCAAAGTCCAGAAAGGACGCATTTACGGGAACGCGACTTCCTGCAATCAGCTCGCATTCGGCGAATTCGGAATCCAGGCGCTGGAGCGTTGCCGCATGACCGCCGCCCAGCTCGAGGCCGCCCGCGTCGCCATTTCCCGATCGCTCAAGCGCAAAGGGAAAATGTGGATGCGCGTGTTCCCGCACAAGCCGGTTTCGAAAAAGCCCGCCGAAGTTCGAATGGGCTCCGGCAAGGGCAACGTCGAATACTGGTGCGCGGTCATTCGCCCGGGAACGATGCTTTTTGAAGTTTCCGGCGTTCCGCTGTCGGCGGCGCGGGAAGCGATGCGCCTCGCGGACACGAAGCTCCCGATCCACTGCCGTTTCATCAGCAAGGAACAGCTCGAAAAGTATTGATATCCGAACGAGAAATCTATTTCATCTGAAAACTTTTCCGCTATGAGTTCAAAAAAACATACAGCTTCCGCCATTCGCGAAATGACACCGGAAGAACTTGCAAAGACTCTTCGCAGCGACCGAGAAGAACTTCTGAACCTGCGCCTCCGCAAGAACACGGGGCAGGTCGAAAATCCGGCTCGCATCCGCATGCTCCGTCGCGAAATCGCGCGGCTTGAAACCATCGCGCGCTCGCGTTAATCCCTTCTATTTAGGATAAAACAATGTCTGAAGAACAGAAACGTTCATCCCGCAAGACGCTGACGGGCGTCGTAACAAGCAAGACCGGAGACAAGAGCATCAAGGTCACCTATTTTTATAAAATGCCGCATCCGATTTTCCGCAAGGAGATCAAGCGCAAGACCGTCATTCACGCGCATGATGAAAAGAACGAGTGCAAAGTCGGAGACAAGGTCGAGATTATGGAAACGCGTCCAATTTCCAAGCTGAAGCGTTTCCGCGTCGTTCGCGTCATCGAAGCCGCGAAAATCATCGGACAGGTCGCCGTCTGAGGCAAAAAAAAACAGAGAGAGGCAAAACTATGGTTCAATTGAAATCCCGCTTAGACGTCGCCGACAATACCGGCGCGAAAGAGGTGGAAATGATTCGCCGGCTCGGTCAGATTACGGATACCGCGTCCGTGGGCGACGTCATCGTCTGCGCCGTCAAGGATTCGATTCCGAGCGCTCCCGACGCCGTGAAGAAAGGTTCGGTCGTGAAGGCGGTCGTCGTCCGCACGAAAGCGCCGATCCGCCGCGACGACGGTAGCTACCTGCGTTTCGATTCCAACGCCGTCGTCATTCTCGACGGCACCGGAAATCCCCGCGGCACCCGCATCTTCGGGCCGGTCGCGCGCGAGCTGCGCAAGAAATTCATGAAAATCGTCTCCCTTGCACCGGAGGTTCTCTAATATGGCAAAGCAAAATCTTAAAAAGGACGACGAGGTCGTCGTCATCGCCGGCTCGGAAAAAGGCAAGCGCGGAAAGATTCTCAAAGCGATCCCGTCCAAGGGCAGAGTCGTCGTCGAAGGTCTCAATCTCGTGAAGCGCCACACGGCGGCGAACGAGCAGGCGGGCATCGAAGGCGGGATCATCGAAAAAGAAGCGCCGATCCACGCCTCGAACGTGATGCTCGCCTCCAAATTCGACGCCAAGAAAAAATAAGCAACGTTCCCACCACACAGGAACCTCATAAGAGAGAAGCTGAATATGCATACACCGGTTTTGAAAAAACTTTATCAGGAACAGGTCGTTCCCGAGCTCAAGAAAAAGCTCGGCGTGACGAACCCGCATCAGGTTCCCGCGCTGACCAAGATCGTCATCAACTCGGCCTATCGCGCGGACACGGACAAGAATCTCCAGGGTGAAATTTTGAAGGAGATTTCGAAAATCGCGGGGCAGAAGCCCGTCGTCACCCATGCGCGCAAGAGCGTGTCGAACTTCAAGGTTCGTCAGGGAATGCCGCTCGGCGTGATGGTCACGCTTCGCGGCGCGGCGATGTATGAATTTCTCGCGCGTCTGATTTATATCGCGCTGCCGATGATTCGCGACTTCCGCGGCGTTTCCAACCGTTTCGACGGCAAGGGAAATTATTCTCTCGGCATCGCCGATCACACGATTTTCCCGGAAACGCAGGGCGACGGCTCCCAGCGGCAGAACATCGGTCTCGACATCACGATCGTAACGACTGCCGAAACGGACGACGCCGGACGCGAGCTTCTCCGTCTTCTCGGAATGCCTTTCCGCAAATCCTCGAAAGCGGTCGCGGAAGCCGCCGCGGCGACCAACTGATACACACTTAATACAACGAAGTTATGGCAAAAAAATCTGCTATCGAAAAGAATTTGAAGCGTCAGCGGCTCGTCGCGAAATACGCGGAAAAGCGCGCCGCGCTGAAAGCCGTCATCGCGAATCCGGAAACGAGCGACGAAGATTTTTACAAGGCTCAACGGGATCTTGACTCGCTCCCGCGCAATTCTTCGAAAATCCGTCTACGCAATCGCTGCGCGATTTCCGGTCGTCCCCGCGCGTATCTCGGAAAATTCGGGCTTTCCCGCATTACTTTCCGCGAACTCGCGTCCAGCGGCAAGATTCCCGGCATTACGAAAGCGTCTTGGTAATTCAAATCGAAAAGGCTAAGCATCATGGCTACACACGATACTTTGGGTGATTTCCTCACCATTATCCGCAACGGCAGTAGCGCGTCGCTGAAAAGCGTTTCCGCGCAGTGGAGCTTGTCCCGCGAGGGCGTCGCCCGCATCCTTAAGGAATGCGGCTATATTTCCGACTTTTCCAAGGTCGAGAAAAATTCTCTTCCCGTGCTCGAGCTGACGCTCAAATACAACGGCAAAAAGCCGGCGATTACGGAAATCAACCGCATCTCCAAACCCGGGCGGCGCATTTACACCGGCTATTCTGAAATCCCGAAAGTCATCGGAGGAATGGGCATTTCCATTCTCACGACGTCCAAGGGCATTCTCAGCGATGTCGAAGCCCGACAGCAGAAAGTCGGCGGCGAAATTCTCGCCCAGGTCTGGTAATTTTTGTTTCACACCGTAAGGAATAATTAAGACAATGAGTCGAATTGGAAAACTCCCGGTTCACGTTCCTGCAGGCGTAAAGGTCTCAATCGACGGTTCGACCGTCAATGTCGAGGGCGCCAAAGGCAAACTTACCAAAACATTTGACGGTTCCGCCGTGAAGATTTCTCTGGACGGAGATCTCGTTCACGTCGTTCCCGTAAACGACACGCGTTTCGCCGGTGCGATGCACGGCACGGTTCGCGCCATCATCAACAACATGGTGAAGGGCGTGAAGGACGGCTACCAGAAACAGCTCGAAATCCAGGGCGTCGGTTTCAAGGCGACGCTTTCCGGCGACAAGCTCGATCTCGCGCTCGGTCAATCTCATCCGATCGTTTACACCGTTCCCGCCGGAATCAAAATCAATATCACGGACGGCGTTAAAATCGACGTTTCCGGCGCGGACAAGCACATGGTTGGACAGGTCGCGGCGGACATCAAGGCGTTCAAGCCGGTCGAGCCGTATAAGGGCAAGGGCGTCCGCATCGTCGGCGAATACGTCCACCGCAAGGAAGGCAAGAAGACCGCATAATCCTTAACCATTTTCTGAAATGAATAAAATCGAAAAGAAGAATAAGCTTCTGCAGCGCCGCCGTTGGCGCATCCGCAAGGCGGTCGTCGGTTCTCCCGAGCGTCCCCGCCTCGTCGTGAAATTCACCAATCTTCATATTCACGCCCAGATTATCGACGATTCCGTCGGACGCACTCTCGCCGCCGCCTCGACGACGCAGAAAGTTCTGCGGGAGAAGCATCTTCTTCCGAACGTCGCGGGCGCGACGGAATTCGGCAAGATTTTCGGCGAAATCGCTAAAAACGCGGGATTCTCCGCCGTCGTTTTCGATCGCGCTGGGCGCCGTTATCACGGAACCGTCAAAGCTTTCGCGGACGCCGTCCGTGAAGCCGGACTTCAATTCTGAGAAGGGGAAAGCCAATGTCACAAGAAATTTCCGAAAATACCGAAACGCCCGTGGCGGAAGCTCCCGCTCCCGTCGAAAATCCCGCGCCTTCGGCTGCTCAGCCGAGCGAACGCCGCGGTCGCGGACCTCGCCGCGACGGACGCCGCAACGACCGCCGCGGTTCCCGTAGCTCCGCGGCTCCCGATCCGAATGCTCCGGAGTATCTCGACAAGGTCGTTCACATCAACCGTTGCGCGAAAGTCGTCAAGGGCGGTCGCCGCTTCAGTTTCGCAGCTCTCGTCGTTTCCGGCGACGGCAAGGGAAATGTCGGCGTCGGCTACGGGAAAGCGAAGGAAGTTCCGGACGCGATCCGCAAAGGAACGGAACGCGCCCACAAGTCGTTGCAGGCGGTTTGCCTCCGCAGCAACACGATCCCGCACGAAGTGCTCGGCATTCACGACGGCGGCGAAGTTCTTCTTCGGCCTGCCGCTCCCGGAACGGGCGTCATCGCGGGCGGCGCGGTTCGCGCCGTGCTTGAAGTCGCGGGCATCAAGGACGTTCTTTCCAAGTCGCTCGGTTCGAACAATCCCGGCGCGCTCGTCAAGGCGACGCTCGACGGACTGCTCAAGCTCCGCACGCTCGAACAGATTCGCGCGACGCGTTCCTGAACCGGCGGCGACGGTCCGCGGGAACGCCAAAATTTCCGCCGACCGGCGCGGTCTGAATTGAAAAACATTTAAATTATTATTTCATATCAATGAAACTTCACAATCTTCCGAAAATCGAAGGTTCGACGCATCGCCACAAACGTCTCGGATGCGGTCGCAGCAGCGGACACGGCAAAACGTCTGGACGCGGGAACAAGGGAATGAAGGCGCGTTCCGGCGGCGGCGTCCGTCCGGGCTTCGAAGGCGGTCAAATGCCGCTTTACCGCAAGCTCCCGCACCGCGGTTTCAACAACGTCAACCGCGTCGCGTTCGCCGTCGTCAATCTGAGCCAGATCGACAAGCTTGAAGGCTCGGACATCGACCGCAACGCTCTCGTGCGCGCCGGCGTCATTCGCGAAGCCGATCTTTTGATCAAAGTTCTCGGGAATGGCGAAATCAGCCGCGCCGTGACGGTTTCCGCGCAGAAGTTTTCCGCTTCGGCGAAAGCGAAAATCGAAGCCGCCGGCGGGAAAGTCGTCGAGCTGAAGGAATCCGCCGCCTGAGCGGGCTTTTTGTGGAAAGCGAAGAATTCGTCCGTTCCCGCGCGGGAACGCGTCTGTCTGGGCGGACGGACTTTTCGGCACTAAAAACAAGATAAATGTTTTCCGCTTTCATCAATTGCTGGAAGATTCCGGAGCTTCGGACTCGAATCGTCGTCACGCTCGGATTTCTTTTCATTTCCCGCATCGGAGGCAATCTTCCGTTGCCGGGACTGGATCCTTCCGTGCTGACGAACTTCATCAAAAGTCTTCCGCAGACGGGCGAGGGGCTTGTCGGTCTCTACAACATGTTCACCGGCGGGGCGATGCTCAAAGGCGCGATTTTTGCGCTGGGAATCATGCCCTACATCAGCGCGTCGATCATCATGCAGTTGATGGGAGCCGTCGTGCCGAGTCTGGCGCGGCTCCGCAATGAAGAAAACGGACAGCAGAAAATCGCGCAATACACGCGCTACATGACGATCGCGATCGCGCTTTTGCAGTCGTTCATCATCGTCGGCATGTTTTGCAATCCCGCGACGGTCGGACATGCCGTCGGCGTTCAGGGCTTTTCCGAGGAAATGGTCGTCATCAATAAGACGCTGTTCACGTTCATGGGCACGCTTATTCTGACGGCGGGAGCGGTCATCATGCTCTGGATCGGGGAACAGATTACGCAGCGCGGGATCGGAAACGGTGCGTCGATTCTGATCGTTCTCGGCATCGTCGCGGACATTCCGAAAGCGCTTTCGTCCTTCGTCGCTCTTCTGGCGGGACCTGTCGCCGGTTCCGGCGATTCCGGGAACGGGCTGGAACACCTGCTCGGCATGATTCTTCTATTCGTCGCCGGTTCCGCCGCGCTCGTCGCGATCACGCAGGCTGTGCGCAAGATTCCCGTGCAGTATGCGAAACGCGTCGTCGGGCGCAAGATGTTCGGCGGGCAGAGCACGTATTTGCCGCTGAAAGTCAACTACGCCGGCGTCATGCCGGTCATTTTCGCGGGAGCGATTCTCTCATTCATCGCGATGCCGCTCGGCTGGCTGGCGACCAAGGATTCGCTTTCTTTCCTGCGGGAACTGCCGTCCAGTTTTCAGCCCGGAAATGTCACTTATTACGTGATCATGGGCGGGCTCGTCTTCATTTTCAGCTATTTCTGGGTGTCGGTGATGTTCAAGCCGATTCAGGTCGCCGATGATTTGAAGAAAAACAACGGTTACATTCCCGGCGTCCGTCCGGGCGAGCACACGGCGCATTATCTTGAATTCGTGATGAATCGCCTCACGTTTGCGGGCGGCGTGTTCCTCGTGATCATTGCGCTGTTGCCGGATCTGTTCATTTATAATTTCAATTTCTATCCGCGTCTCGCCCGCGTCATCGGTGGGACGAGCGGCCTCATCACGGTCGGCGTCGTTCTCGACACGATGCGTCAGGTCGAGACGTTGCTTCTGCAGCGCCATTACGACGGATTCCTGAAAAAGTCGCGCATCGGCGGCGTCGCGCTCCCGCAGACCGCGCAGTCCCGCCGCATCGCCGACATCGGGCAGCCCTCCGGCTTGGGACGGCTGACGTATGTGCTGATCGCGATTTTCGTTCTCGGATTCATCGCGTTCGGGATCACGACGTTTTCCGCCTGAAATTCTTCGTTCTTTCAAAACAGCACTGCAATGAAGCCGCTTTCTCCGGAGGAACTTGTTAAAATGCGCAAGGCATGCCGCATCGCCGCGGAAGTGCTCGACCGCACGAGCAAGTTCGTCGAAGAGGGCGTGACGACATACGACATCGACCAGTTCGCGAAGCACACGATGGCGGAACTGGGTTGCGAGAGCACCTGCCACAACTACGGCTACGGGAATCTCGTTTATCCGGGCTACATCTGCATTTCCGTGAACGAAGAAGTCATTCACGGGATCGGCACGCTGAAACGCACGATTCACAAGGGCGACATCGTTTCCCTTGACGTCGTCACGAAATACGACGGATTTGTCGGCGACAACACCCGCACCGTTCTCGTCGATCCCGTCGCGGAAGACGTCCGGAAACTCTGCGAAGCCACGGAGGGCGCGCTTTACGCCGGCATCTCCGCCGCCCGCGCTGGCAACCGCGTTTCCGACATTTCGCGGGCGGTGGAACGCTTCATCAAACCGCACGGCTACGGGATCGTCCGCGAATTCTGCGGGCACGGCGTCGGACGTTCCATGCACGAAGAGCCGCAGATCCCAAATTACTATGTCCGCGGAGAAGGCAAGATGAAGCTTCGCCCGGGAATGACGCTCGCCATCGAGCCGATGATCTGCCTCGGTTCCCGCCTGATCAATACGGAAGCGGACGGCTGGACGATAACGACCCGCGACGGCAAACCGGCGGCGCATTACGAACACACCGTTCTCGTCACGGAGGGCGATCCCGAAGTGCTTACCGTGCTTTCCTGATTTTTTTTGAAGAAACAGAAAAAAGACTTTCCAACATCGAGAAAGTTTGGCATACTGCCAAACTTTTCCCTTTCAAAACAAAACATAACAAGAGTAAAAGAAAATGCCACGCATCCTTGGTGTAGACATTCCCAATAACAAACGCGTCGAATACGCGTTGCGCTATATTTACGGCATTGGTCCGACGCGCGCGACCGAGATCGTCAGCGCTCTCGGACTCGATCCCGCTCTCCGCTCCGACAAACTGACGGAAGAGCAGATCAACAAGATCGTCAACTATATCGTCGAACGCGGCTATAAATGCGAAGGCGATCTTCGCCGCGAGATTAGTTCGAATCTCAAACGTCTGCAGTCGATCAAGTCGTATCGCGGGCTGCGCCATTTCCGCGGGCTTCCCGTCCGCGGGCAACGCACGAAGACGAACGCCCGCACGCGCAAAGGCGCGCGCAAGACCGTCGGCGTGGTTTCCTCCGCATCCAAGTAATTTTAATCTCCGACATTCTTTTTCATAATGAGTCAAGAAGAAATCAAGGAACAAGCGGTCGCTCCCGCTCCCGAAAAGAAAGAAATCACGGCGAAGGACCTTCTCGCGGAAGGTCTTGAGGAAATCAAGATTCGCCGCGCCAAAGGCTCGAAAAACATTACGACAGGCGTCTGCAACGTTCTCGCGACGTTCAACAACACCAAAATCACCTTCACGGATCCCAACGGGAACGTGATTTCGTGGTCGTCTTCCGGAAAATGCAATTTCCGCGGTTCCCGCAAATCCACGGCGTTCGCCGCGCAGGTCGTTTGTCAGGACGCCGCCCGCGTCGCGATGTCGCACGGACTCAAAGACGTCGTCGTCAAGGTTCGCGGTCCGGGAATGGGACGCGACTCCGCCATTCGCGCGCTGCAGCAGCTCGGTCTGAACGTGCTTTCCATCATGGACGTCACGCCGGTGCCGCACAACGGCTGCCGCCCGCCGAAACGCCGCCGCGTTTAATCGCTTTTTGATTCGCGGGAACGCGTAACCGTCGCGAAAGCGGCGTTCCCGCGATGACCTTTTTCCTTCCGGCAACGGCAAGCCGGAAGGCATTCATTGCCGCCAAACAGAAAAAAATACAGATATGTCACGCTACACAGGCCCGACAAGCAAGATTAACCGCCGCTTCGGTCAGAACATTCTTCCGACCTGCAAGGCAGAGGAACGCAAGCCGTATCCGCCAGGAGTCCATGGTCCGACGCTCCGCCGCAAGGCGACCGAATACGGAACCGGTCTCAACGAAAAGCAGAAGCTCCGCTTCATGTACGGATTGAGCGAGAAACAGTTCCGCCTCACGTTCGCGCGCGCCAAGCGCATGGGCGGCGTCGTCGGCGAAAACTTCCTCACGCTTCTTGAAACGCGCCTCGACAGCGTCGTTTATCTGCTCGGCTTCGCCAACACGCGCCGCGCCGCGCGCCAGCTCGTTTCCCACGGGCATATCTGCGTGAACGGACACAAGGTCGACATTCCGTCGTATTCCTGCAAAGTCGGCGACAAGGTTGAAATCCGCAACCGCACGTCTTCCAAGCAGCTCGCGACGCGCGGCGTCGAGGAAAATCAGTTCCGCTCCGTTCCCGCGTGGCTGACGCTTCTGGCGGGAACGCTCGAAGGCACGCTCGACCGCAAGCCGACGCGCGAGGAAATGCCGCAGGACATCAACGTCCAGCTCATCGTCGAATTCTACAGCCGTTAATCTTTAAGCAAGCAGGAGATCCAATCTAATGCCTAAACGCCTTGGAAAATTTGAATTGCCGAAGAGTCTCAAGCGCGACGATTCGGTTTCGAACGACACTTACGCGAAATTCATCGCGGAGCCATTCGAGACGGGCTACGGACACACGATGGGCAATGCGCTCCGTCGCGTTCTCCTCAGTTCCATTGAAGGCGCGGCGATCTGTTCGGTTAAAATCGACGGCGTCAGCCACGAATTTCAGTCGATTGACGGCGTCGTTGAGGACGTCACGGAAATTGTTCTCAATCTGAAAAAGATTATCCTCCGCGCCCACAGGCGCGACACGTTCGTCGTGCGCGTCGATGTGGATCGCGAGGGACCGGTGACGGCAAAGGATATTGAGCTCGTTTCCGATCTCGATCTGATTAACCCGGATCAGCTGATTTGCACGCTCAATGTAAAGCGCCGCCTGCAAATGGAATTGACCGTCCGCGTCGGGCGCTCGTGGTGTCCCGCGGAAGCGAACAAGACGGAAGACCAGGCTATCGGCGTGATTCCCATCGATTCGCTTTTCAGCCCGGTGCGTCTCGTCCGTTACAGCGTGGAAAACACGCGCGTCGGGCAGATGACGAATTACGACAAGCTCGTTCTTGAAATTTGGACGGACGGACGCATTACGCCGTCCGACGCGCTCAAGGAATCCGCTTCGATTCTCCGTCATCATCTCGACGTGTTCGATTCCGCGTCCGAAGAAATCGTTCAGTTCGAGACGGAGGGCAAGGAAGTCAGCGAAGAACAGAATCGTCTTCGCAAACTGCTCAACATGAGCGTCAACGAAATCGAACTTTCCGTTCGCGCGGCGAACTGCCTCAACAACGCGAACATCACGACGGTCGGCGAACTCGCGCTCAAGTCCGAATCCGAGATGCTGAAATACCGCAACTTCGGCAAAAAATCGCTCAACGAAATCAAAGCGAAGCTCGAACAGCTCGGTCTTTCCCTCGGAAAAAAGATTGACGAACGCCTCATCGACCGCGACATCATCGCGCAACACAAGGCGAATCGCCCTCCGGTGGACGAAGCGTTGCTTGCCGAAGAGGAAGACGACGATATTGTCGAATAAATCCTATTCATAACCAATCCTTAGAAATATTTAGAAATTATGCGTCACTGCAAACACCGTTATCAGCTCGGCGTCAAGAAAGAGCACCGTGTGGCTCTCATGGCGAACCTCGCCGCCGCGCTTTTCATTCATAACCGCATTAAAACGACACTCCCGAAAGCAAAGGCTCTCCGCCCGTTCGCGGAAAAAGTTATCACGCTCGCCAAGAAGGCGGCGCAGACGGACGACAAAGTAAAAAAGCTCCATTTCTTCCGCCTCGCGCTTTTCAAGGTTCGCGATGAAGAAGCGGTCGCCGTTCTTTTCACCAAGCGCGCGCAGGAATTCCTCAACCGCAACGGCGGCTACACCCGCATCTACAAGCTTGCGCTCCCGCGCATCGGAGACGGAGCGGAAATGGCGCTCATCGAACTGATCGCCGCGAACGACGAAGGCTACAAAAAAGTACCCAAAGCCGCGCCGAAAAAAGGCAAAGCCAAGGCGAAAAAATCCGCCGCTTCCGAAGAAGAGCCCGCGCCTGCCGTAGAAGCTCCGGCGGAAGAGCAGCCCGCCGCGTAAGTCTGCGTTTTCGCTGAAAAAAAAGAAACGTTCCCGCCGTCGGTTTTGCGGGAACGTTTCTTTTTTTTATTCGAATTCCCGAATGCGCGGAAATCGTCGGTCTCTCCCGTTGTTCCCGCGAACGAAAAAAGCGTTCCCGCATTTTTTTTCGGGAACGCTTTTTCGCGTTAAGTTTTTTTTCGGGAGCGCGAGCGTCAGACGCCGAGCATTCCCGTGATGTTGCCGTTCGCGTCGAGGTCGATGATTTCGGCGCAGGGCACGCGCGGGAGCGCGGGCATCCGCATGATGTCGCCCGTAAGCGCAACGAGAAAGCCCGCGCCGGCGGCGATTTCAAAGTCGCGTACGGAAACCGTGAATCCGTGCGGTCGACCGAGTTTCGAGGGATCGTCGGAAATCGAATTCTGCGTTTTCGCCATGCAGATCATCAGCCGTGACGCTCCCGCGTGGTCGAGCATTTCGAGTTTTTTCTTCGCTTTCGCAGAAACGGAAACGCCGTCCGCGCCGTAAATTTCACGGGCGATGGTGTTCAGTTTTTCTTCGACGGACGCGTCGAGCGCGTAAAGCGGCACGAATTCCGGCGACGTTTTTTCGCAGGCGTCCGCCACGAGCCGAGCGAGTTCCGTCGCGCCGTCTCCGCCCTGCGAGAATACGTGCGCGACGGAGCACGCCACGCCTTGCGCCGCGCAGAAATTTTTCACCGCGGCGCATTCTTCCTCGGAATCCGTCGGGAAATGATTGACGGCGACGACGATCGGGCGCTTGAATTTTTTCGCGGAATCGATGTGCGCGGCGAGATTTTCCAGTCCGCGCTCGACGGCGGGAACGTCCGGTTCCGTCAGCTCTTTTAGCCCGCGTCCGCCGTGCATTTTGAGCGCGCGGATCGTCGCGACGATGACGATTGCGTCCGGCGCGAATCCCGCCGTGCGGCATTTGATGTCGAAAAACTTTTCGCCGCCGAGGTCGAACGCGAAGCCCGCTTCCGTGATCGCGTAATCGGCGTAGCTCATCGCCATTTTCGTCGCGAGAATGGAGTTGCAGCCCTGTGCGATGTTGGCGAACGGACCGCCGTGAATGAACGCGGGAACGCCTTCGACGCTCTGCACCAGATTCGGTTTGAGCGCCTCTTTCAGAATCGCCATGAGCGAGCCGGTGACGCCGATTTCCTCCGCGAAAACGGGCTTGTTTTCCGCATCGAAGCCGACGACCATTTTGTTCAGGCGGGAACGCAGGTCGTCATAACTTTGCGCGAGGCAGAGAATCGCCATGATTTCGCTCGCGACGGTGATGTCGAATCCGGTTTCGCGCGGGACGCCGTTCCCGCCGCAGCCGATGATGATGTTGCGCAGCGAGCGGTCGTTCATGTCGATGACGCGCTTCCACGTGATGCGGCGCGGATCGAGGCGCGTGTTGCGGAAATAAAGCCGGTTGTCGATCGCGTCTGCGAGCAGATTGTGCGCCGACGTTATCGCGTGGAAATCGCCCGTGAACTGAAGATTGATTTCCGTCGCCGGCTGCACCGTGCTCTTTCCGCCGCCGGTCGCGCCGCCTTTGCGTCCGAACACGGGTCCCATCGACGGCTGGCGAAGCGCGAGTGCCGCATTCTTGCCGATTTTCTGAAAGCCCTGCGCAAGCCCGATGGACGTCGTCGTTTTGCCTTCTCCGGCGGGCGTCGGCGTAATCGCGGAAACGAGCACGAGCTTCCCGCGCTTTGGCGGATTTTTCAACGCGTCCAGCGAAATTTTCGCTTTGTCGCGCCCGTAGGGCTCGACGAATTGCTCGCGGATGCCGATTTTCGCGGCGGTTTCAAAAATAGGGATGTTGGTCATTTTCTTTCGATTTTTTTTGTTTCGGATAATTGAAATTCGTCATGCGCCCGCGGCGTTTCCCGCGGCGGGAACGGGACGATAAAACGCCGCCGTGCGTCCGACGTGTCCGACGCAGAGCGTTCCCGTCGCCGCTTCGATTTCGGCGATCTGCGCCTTCATTTCGGCGCGTCCTTCCGCGAAACGCACTTTGACCAGCGCGTTTTTCCGGAAAACGGCGTTCAGCGTCTTGAACGCGTCCGCCGTCAGCCCGTTTTTGCCGACCGCGACTCTCGCGTCGAGCAGCTGGGCTTGTCCGCGGAGCTTTTTTTTCTCCGCACCGCTGAGCGAAATTTTCGTTTCTGCGTTTTCGTCCATAAAAAAATTTCACGCAGATTTTAATCATTGCCTCGGCGGCGGCAACGAAAAGTTCTCCCGCGCGGAAAAATAGCCGGCGTTCCCGCAAACTCGTTTCTTGCGCTCGCGGGAACGGGAGGTTAATTTCTTTTCGAAAAAAAATATTTTCCCGCACGATGAATCCCGAAAATTCTCCAGAGCCCGTTCCCGAAAAATCCGCTCCCGCCGGCGTTCCCGCAGGCGAGATTTCCACACGGGGGCTGGTCAAGGTTTACGGCAAACGCGAAGTCGTGCACGACGTGAGCCTCGACGTGCGCGCGGGCGAAGTCGTCGGGCTGCTCGGTCCGAACGGTGCGGGGAAGACGACGACGTTTTACATGGTCGTCGGACTCGTTCCCGCGACGCGCGGACGCGTGTTGCTCGACGGGAATGACATCACGACGTTCCCGATGTGGAAACGCGCGCGTTGCGGACTCGGCTATTTGCCGCAGGACGCGTCGATTTTCCGAAAGCTGACGGTTTGGGAAAACGTTATGGCGGTCGTCGAAACGATGCGCATGCGCGCGTCCGAGCGCAAAGCCTACTGCGAAGCGCAGCTCAACGATCTCGGCTTGATGCGCCTCGCGAAACAGCCCGCCTACACGCTTTCCGGCGGCGAGCGACGCCGGCTCGAAATCGCGCGCGCACTGGCGACGAAGCCGCGCTTCATGCTGCTGGACGAACCGTTCAGCGGCGTCGATCCGATTTCCGTCGCCGACGTTCAGAAAATCGTCATCGCGCTGAAACACAAAGGCATCGGCGTGCTGATCACCGACCACAACGTGCGCGAAACACTTTCCATCGTCGACCGCGCGTATCTCATTCATCGCGGAACCGTGCTCGTCGAAGGCCCGGCGGACGTGATTCTGAACGACGAAAGCGCGCGGAAATTCTATCTCGGCACGGGCTTCCAGATGTAAGCTCTCCCGTTCCCGCAAGGCGTAAAAAAAGAAAAAGATTTTTT
>CAZWIK010000017.1:0-7578 GCA_964633895.1 uncultured Enterobacteriaceae bacterium
TTTTTTTGATTGACTCGTTAGGATTGCTTTTCCCGTCAACAAATCATTTGAAACGCAACTCCACAGAAAAACTCTCTTCTATGGCTAAAATCCAATCGCTTTTAATTCGGAAAAACCATGTCCACACTCTATCTGACAATAAAAACCCACTCGGTTCGCTTGGAGAATCAAGCTTTAATCATCGTCTCCGAAGACGCCGCACAACAGACTTGCTCAACGCGCATTTTATTGCGAGACGTTTCTCGCGTCGTGGTTTCGGGATCGCCGAACATCACCGTTCCTGTCCTGAAAACATTCTGTCGCGCACGGATTCCGCTGGCATTCGTTTCTTCACACGGGCGGTGGGTAGGAGAGCTTTCAGGCGCCATCTCCAACAATGCGGAACGGCGTATTGCGCAATATCGCGCGAGCATTTTCGGAGAATCGGCACTAATGCGTTTTGCGCGGACGGCGGTTTCGACGAAAATTTTCAACCAACGGCACGTCTTGCGCAGACTCGCCAACCGGCACGCCCTCAGGAACGTCTGCGGGAACGCGTTAACAAAGCTCAAAGCGCTTCGGGGTCTGTCGGCGGAATCAAGCAGTCTCGACATGCTCCGCGGTATAGAAGGTCTCGCCGCAGCAGAATATTTCAGGGCGCTTGCGCAGTTTTTTCCTGCGGACGTTCCCTTTGAGGAACGCTCCCGCCGCCCGCCGAAAAATGCGGCGAACGCGCTACTGTCTTTTTCTTACGCGATTGTGCTTTCGGAAATCGAATTCGCGATTCGTCTGCACGGGCTGGATCCGGCAATCGGTTTTCTTCATTCGGGCGAACCCGGCAGGGCATCGCTTGCCCTGGATCTGCTCGAACCGTTTCGCCCCGCGATTGATTCGTTCGCGCTTTCATTATTGAATCGCAAAATTCTCACGTGCAAAGATTTTTGGTTTTCGAATGAAGACGGCGGTGTCTATCTGGACAAGAACTCTCATCCGACTTTTTTTCGTCATTATGAAAAATCCATGACGAGACGCTTCATCTTCGGCGAAAACGACGCGCACGTCAATTTTCGGCAGCTCCTCGATTGGCAAGTCTGCAGATATCTGAAAAGCCTTACCGACGAAAACATCGCCCCCGAATTTTTTAAATTTCCTCAATAAATGCTCTATCTTATCGCCTATGATATCCGCAGTACGCGACGCCTGAGGGCGACGGCGAAAATTTGCCGTCGTTACGGCGTTCGCGTAGGGCTTTCCGTATTTGAAGCGCACTTCGAAAGCAAAGATGATTTTGAGAATTTCTCGGCATTGCTGAATCGGAAAATCGACGAGAAACGAGATCTCGTCCGGATTTACCGCATTTGCGAAAATTGTCTGCGGGAACGCATCGTCTTAGGGCGCAGTATCGGAGAAAACCCGCCTCGCGCCGAAGACGACGCGTTCATTTTCTGAAAGCGAAAAACTGGTTGAGCAATAAACACCGGAAGCGTAGATTAGATGGAATGATACCCCTTTCCGCTAAAATTTCCTATTGTGAAGATAAATGCCTAATCACCTGGGAAAACGAAACGAACAGCGAGCTGGATCCCGACGATTTCTGCAAAGTGCGTCTGCCGTTCCCGAAAACGCACAATCCGGTGTGCAGGAAAAACGCAGTAATTTCCGGACAGGCTCCGCTTTGGTGTTATATGCTTTCGGCACTCGCTCTTTTCGAAAAAGGAGCCTCATCGATCGCCGCCTATCAGCCGCAATCCGATGAAGTTCAATTTTTCCCGTTCGGGGAACTTGATGCCGCGACAGACACCAACGTATACCCCTCCGAAATCGACCTCGACAAGGATTCTTGTTTCATCGAATACGCCGTCGGAAAAAAAGAGAAGTTCTTTCCGGAGCAAATTCCTGCATATATACGGAGCATTCCCGAGCCGCGCGGCAAAAAACTAATCATCATTTCGGGAAAACTCTGCAATTGGCTCGCGGCGGTGCTAGCAATCGCCGCAAAGATGAAAGGCTGGAAAAGCATTGGATATTTTTCGCCGCGCAATCCGCACGTTTTGCAGATTTCTCCCGAACTCAAACAGCTGGAGGACAGACTCCGCCCCCTACGCGAATGCGGAAAGACCATCATCGGCATCGTCGGAGATCCGAATTCCGGGAAATCGGTTTTTTCTCATCTTCTGCACGACGCCGGCAACGAAGCCGGCGAGCGAATCTGGTTTAAGGACTGCGACTATAGTTCGCCCACCTCGCAGTGGTTTTTGGAAACGCTGAAGCGCGACCCAAGCCAAGCAACTGAAATGCGCAAGAGCAATAAAAGAGAATGGACTCCTGGCGCAGAAAACAAACTTTCGGAAAACCTGAAAACGACAAGTACCTCTTTGGATTGGCTGATCGCCGACCTGCCCGGCGGAAAGTTCTCTGCAGGATCGCCGCCGCAACGAATACCGCCGGGATGTGAAAAATTAATGGAAGCGATTGATTTTTTCATCGTTCTGGCGAAAAAAACAGAAAGCGGAGATTCGGGAGACGAATGGCAGTATGCCTTGAAACAGCATGGCTTAGACAAGCGAATTCTTTTCCGCATTTACTCAGAATCGCCGAAAGAAAAGCCGAAACTCTGGAGAGAGGCGGACGGTTCGTTGCATATTTGCGGGCTGGATCGATTACACGCGGATACGTTTACTGCTGAAATCCGCAGAGAACTCTGGACCCGTGTAAAAGCGGAAATTTCAAAAATAAAACACGACTAATCAAAATATCATGAGCGAAGATACCATACCTGAAACAAAAAAATCCCAATGCATCTTTATTTCTTTCCTTGGCACCGGAAACTACAAAGAATGTATTTACGTTTTTCCAAATAACACGGAATCTGAAAAAGTAAAATTTATCCAAAGCGCTACCGCGAAAAAAGCCCAATGCGACAAACATTTTATCTTTTGTACGGAAGACGCGGGAAAAAAGCACTGGGAAGAGTTTTGTCGTGAATTTGAAGCATCGAACTCCCTGGTGCCAGAGAAAGTCACTATTCCAAACGGTGCAACTGAGGACGAACTTTGGGAAATCTTCGATATCGTCCGTAAGAAGATTCCGGAAAACGCAGAGATTGTCTTTGACGTGACGCATTCTTTCAGGTCATTGCCGATTCTAATGACGATTCTCCTCAACTATCTCAAAGAACTCAACGGCGTATCGCTCAAAAAATGTTATTACGGTGCATGGGAGGCAAAAAAAGACGAATGCAGAGCCCCCATTTTTGATCTGACACCGTTTTTCACGCTGAACGACTGGGCTCATGCTGTGACTTTTTACGAAAAATCCGGAAATGTATCGGAAATAAAAAAACTTGTCGAAAACAAGGGGAATTTCTTCCAAAAGAATCCCAGCGGCAGCGATGTAGCCAGCGACTTGAAAAATATGGTAAAGGAAGCGGAAAAACTAACTCTGTGCATTGGCACTTGCCGCATGCCGAGGATTGCAGAAACAAAAATTGCGGAAAAATTCACGACCTTAGACGAAAAAGTTTCGCAGTTTATACCTCCGTTCGCCCCCATTTACGCTCATCTAAAATCTGATTTTAAAGAATATCTTGGAGAAAAAGTCCATAAATGGGGAGCAGCAATAAGACAGTGCATACGGTATGGACATATCCAACAAGGCTATACACTTATACAAGAAGTCATCATTTCTTCAATACTTTCGGAGCTAGAAGAAGGATTAGAGAAAAAGAACGATAGCGAAGGAAAAAGGTTCCTCGATTCCCTTAGAGGCATCCGCAAAAGGGAGTTTGTACGTGATTTAATCCGTCATAAAAATGACAACGTAAAAAAGATAAGGGAGCAGTATCCCGAAACGTATAAAAACATCACTGATATCATTGAAACGGCCTTGCCTGATTTCTCAGAAACAATGTCCGATATATGCAATTTGAGAAATGACATTAATCATGCGGGAATGGGAAGCACCTCCTACTCTCCGGAAGAACTCAGGGATATGTTGAAAAAATACTGGAGACGCACGGAAGAGTCTATCCGCAATGGCATAAAAAAATCAAAAAAATGACACAGTCTAACTCAAAAGTTCTTATCGGAAATTCATTCCCGCTGACGCAGATTCGGCGCAGAGCAGAAATTCTGCCATGCCCGAAAAAAGCGTTCCCGCAAGATGCCGAGATTTATTCGTTTTGGGGACATGCGAACACGTTACGCCTCGCCGGCGAGTTCCTGGGCGTTGATTTAACGCCTCGGGAAGAACGACCGGCGATTGCACTTTCCCCTGAAAATTTTCCCGTGCTCTACGGCGAAGAATTCCGCGAATGCTGGATTGTTTCTCCTAATTACGTCAAAAATTTTCGCGCAAAAATCGGCGAAGAAATAACTGCGGATAAAATTCAAGACTGGTCGATTTTGAAAATTATCTGGTGTTAATTCGCCGAGCACAATTTTGTACGGGAACGACGATTCCGGAGACACAAAACTCAACGTGTTCCGCCGCGTCCGCGCCGAAGGACCGCGCGAGCGACAGTTTCAGAAGCGCACCCGAAGATTTCAAATCCTCGATGCTCGGCTTCCGCGTCGCGCTCGTCGAAGAGTGAACCGTTCCCGCGTTTTTGCAAAAATCGTTCCCGCGCGTCGGACGGATTTTTTTTCGGGAACGCTTGCGCGCGAAGCGCGGGATTTCGACGCGGACAGACACAAAAAAGCTTTGCGGGCGCACGGCGAAAATTTTCTAATACGATCTCGATTTTGTCATGACTTCAAAAGCCGAAAGTTCCACGGACGCCGCAGAAGCCGGCGTTCCCGCGAAAAAAACGCCGTTCCCGCGCTCCGTGTTCTACATCGTCGGAACGGAAGCCTGCGAACGTTTCAGCTTTTACGGAATGCGCAGCATTCTCACGCTCTACATCGTGAACGAGCTGATGAAAACGCTTTCGGAGAGCGGCGCGGACGGCTCGCGCGCGGCGAACGACTACGCGACGACGGTCGGGCATCTGTTCACGATGGGCGTTTATTTCATGCCGCTGCTCGGCGCGTGGATCGCGGACAAATTCTGGGGACGCTACCGGACGATTCTCGTAATGTCGCTTTTTTACGTCGTCGGGAACGCGACGCTCGCGCTGACGGTCGGTTCGCGCGCGGGGCTGGCGGTCGGACTGGCACTGATCGCGTTCGGCTCCGGCGGCATCAAGCCGTGCGTCTCGTCGTTCATGGGCGAACAGTTTTCCGAGGAACAGCGCGGCTTCATCGCGCGCGCGTTCGGCATGTTTTATTGGGCGATAAATTTCGGTTCGTTTTTCGCGTTTCTGCTGATTCCCGTGATTAAGAATTCGGTCGGCTACGCGTGGGCATTCGGCATTCCGGGAATCGTGATGGGGCTGGCGACGCTCGTCTTCGCCGCGGGAACGCCGCGTTATCGAATCACGACGGGCGAATGGCTCTGCGAACCCGCGGGAACGGTCGCCAAGCGCGTGGCGACTTCCGCCGCACTCTACGGAGCCGTGCCAGGCTGGTTTTTCTGCGCGCTGATGATGCTGGCGAAGCCCGAAATGCTGTGCGGCGCGGGCGAAAACGCGTCCGTGGCGGGAAAAATCGCGTTCGTCGCGGCGAGCGGCGCGGCGGCTTTTCTCGCCGTCGGCGTCCTGTTCGCGATCGCGGCTTTTCTGCCGAGGTTTCTGGCGAAACTCGCGAAAGAAGCGCATCCGTACGACGGCGTTCCCGCAGAGAAAATTCGCGGAAAATCCTCCGGCGTTCCCGCGGGCGCGCCGATGCCTTTCGCCGAGCGTTTCCGCGCGATCCGCGGAATTCTGCTGCTCTTCGCCGTGATTCCCGTGTTCTGGGCACTGTTCGACCAGATGGCGACGACGTGGGTGATTCTCGGAGGGCAGATGACCGCGACGAATCTTTTCGGCTATCCGATCAACACGGAAACGATGCAGAACATCAATCCCATTTTCGTGATGATGCTCATTCCCGTGCTGTCATTTTTCATCTATCCCACACTGAACCGCACGCGGCTTTTCCGCACGACGCCGCTACGGCGCATGACCGTCGGCATGGCCCTCACCGCGTTTTCGTTCGTGATCTGCGGCGGTCTTCAAAGTTCCGTGGACGCCTCGCTCGCGGCGGGAACGCCCTCGATTTCCGTCTGCTGGATGGCACTCCCGTATTTCGTGCTCACACTCGGCGAAGTGCTCTTTTCCGCGACGGGACTGGAATTCGCGTTTTCCCAAGCTCCCGCGGCAATGCGCAGCACGATCACGAGCCTGTGGAATCTGACGACGACCGTCGGCAATTTTCTCGTCGTGCTCATCGTCGCGCTCACCGCGAGTTTTTCCTCCGCCGAACGCTTCTATCTTTTCGCCGCGCTGATGTTCGCCGTCGCGGCGGTCTTCGGTGTGTTCTCCCTTTTTTATAAATACAAAACCGCGGCGAACGCCTGACGCGTTCCCGCGAAAACGCCGCCAAAGAATCAAGACGATGCTCCCGATAAAACCTTTCCGCAACTTCCGCGGCGCGACCGTCACGCCGCCCGGCTCGAAAAGCATTACGAACCGCGCGCTCGTCCTCGCCGCCCTGCGCGCGGGAACGACGCGGCTCTCCGGCGCGCTTTTTTCCGAAGACACGTGCACGATGATCGAATGCCTGCGCAGGCTCGGGTTTTCCGTCGGGGCGGACGATTCGGCGAAAACGATCGAAGTCGGCGGAGGAGGCGGCGAAATTCCCTCCGCGCGCGCCGAACTTTTCGTCGCGAACGCGGGAACGGCAGCGCGGTTTCTCACGGCGATGCTCGCACTGAAACGCGGCGGCGAATACGAACTCGACGGCGTCGAAGCGATGCGGAAACGCCCGATGTCCGGGCTGCTCGACGCGCTCGCGCGGCTGGGCTGCGAGTTCGATTTTCACGGCGAACGCGGCTGCTTTCCGTTCACGATGCGCACGCGGGGAATTTCCGCGAAGGACGTCGTCGCCGACGCGAGCTCCTCGAGCCAGATTCTTTCCGCGCTGATGCTGATCGCACCCGTCGCTGGAACGCTGAACGGCGCGGGAACGTTCGACGTTTTTCTGAAAGGAAAAACCGTTTCGCGCCCCTTCGTCGAAATGACCGTGCGAATGATCGAGTGCTTCGGAGGCGCCGTCGAAACGCGCGGGAACGCCTTCGCCTGCGGCGGCGGATACGGCGCGGGCGATTTCGCCTTCGCGATCGAACCCGACGCGACCGCAGCATCGTATTTTCTGATTCTGCCGTTCATTCACAGAAACAGCGAAATTCGTATCGACGGACTGGATGCAAACGGACTTCAAGGAGACGCCGCGTTCGCCGCCGAGCTTTCCGCGCCGCCGCGCGACCTGCTCCGCTGCTCCGTCGGCGAAAACGCGGGAACGCCCTTCTGCGCCGTCTCCGCGGGAACGGCGACGCGCGGATTCGACGTCGATTTCAACGCGATTTCCGACACGTTTCTGACGCTCGCCGCCGTCGCTCCGCTCCTCGACGCGGGAACGCCGCTCACAATCCGCGGCATCGCGCACACGCGCGGACAGGAAACCGACCGCGTCGCGGCGATGGCGACGGAGCTTTCAAAAATCGTCGGCGCGGAAAACGTTT
>CAZWIK010000017.1:7678-36307 GCA_964633895.1 uncultured Enterobacteriaceae bacterium
GCCACAGCGGAACGCGGGAACGCAAAAAAAGTCCGCGGACGTTTTTTTTCTGCGTCCGCGGACTTTTTTTCGAAAAGAAATCGGGCTGAGAGGATTCGAACCTCCGACCCTTTGCACCCCATGCAAATGCGCTAGCCAGACTGCGCTACAGCCCGTAAAAGAGGCGCAGATTCTCGTGTCTCGGCGGCGTTTTGTCAAACAGATTTTCTCGACGTTCCCGCCCTCCTGCGACCGACGGCGAGTTTTCGCAGAAGCGCGGCGCGAAGCGGACGCGCGACGATGTAGCCGACGCAGTTTTTCGCGCCGCAGCGGCAGGGATGCTCGAAAAAGCCGGACAAGCCGAAGCCGTAGTCGAGCGAGAGTTCTTCGCCCGCCGCGATTTCGCGGATCGCCCGAATTTCCATGCGCCGTTCCCGCGCGTTCCAGACCGCCTCGCAGTTTTCATCGCAGGAATGATTGATGAAACGCGCCGGATTTTCCGAAAGCGCATCTGTTGCGTCGATACAAAATTCGGCGTCGATTTCAAAAATGTAAATCGGCGTCTTCGGATTCCCGAGGGAACGCGCGGCGCTTCTCCGCTCCGCTTCTTCGGAGGAAATCAGCTCGCCTTTGTATTCGCAGACGAGCGTTCCCGCGGCGATTTTTTCCGTCGCAAAAACGCCGTTGCCGTGAACGGGCGATGTCCGGATCTCGATCACGGGAATGCCTGCGTTGTGTTTTACGGATTGCGCCCGGTCAGTTCGGAAAGATCGCGGAGCGTTTCCGCATGGTCGCGGAACGCCTCGTCGAGTTGCGCGTCGGTAAGCCGCCACTGCCAGTTTTTCTGCGTCGTTCCGGGTTCGTTGAAACGCGCGTTCCCGTCGAGTCCGAGAACGTCCTGCATCGCGACGACGGCGATTTTCGCGTGTGCCTTGAACGCGGCGTTGATGAGTGTCCAGTGCGGCGATTTTCCGTCCGACCAGAGGTAGCGGCGGAAATGGTCCCGCGTGTGCTCGCTCGTCGATTCATACCAGCCGACGCAGGTGTTGTTGTCATGCGTTCCCGGATACACGACGGTGTTCGCCGCGATGTTGTGCGGAAGATAAAGATTCGATGCGTCTCCCCCGAACGCGAACTGCAGCACCGCCATTCCCGGCAGCCCTGTGTCCGCGAGTAGCTTGCGCACGCCGTCGTTCATGTCGCCGAGATCCTCCGCGATAAGCTTCACGTCGCCGAGCGTCTTCTGAATCGTTTTGAAAAAATCCAGCCCGGGACCGAGCGCCCAGCGTCCGGTTTTCGCCGTCGGCGCGTCCGCGGGAATGCACCAGTAATCGTAAAATCCGCGAAAATGATCGAGCCGAACGATGTCGTAGAGGTCGAAATTCGCGTGAAGGCGACGCAGCCACCAGCCGTAGTGCGTCCGTGCGAGTTCGTTCCAGTCGTAGAGCGGATTTCCCCAGAGTTGACCGTCGGCGGAAAAATAATCCGGCGGCACTCCCGCGACGGCGGTCGGCAGTCCGTTTTTTTTATCGAGTTGAAAAATTTCCGGATTTTGCCAGACGTCCGCGCTGTCGAGCGCGACGAAAATCGGTGCGTCGCCGATGATCTGCACGTCGTGTTCGAACGCGTATTTTCGCAACGCGCGCCACTGCGAAAAAAACAGGAACTGCGCGGTCTCGAACATCGCGATGTCCTCGCGCACCGACGCCGGCCATTCGTGCCGCCGCGCTGCGGCGAATTTCCGCGCTTCCGGCTGCCATTCATACCACGGCTTTCCGTTGAAAAAATTTTTCAGAGCGGAATACAGCGCGTAGCCGCAAAGCCAGTCCTTGTTCTTTTCGCGGAACGCGGCGATGTCGCCGAATTTCGCCAGCGCGCGCGGATTCCGTTTCGCGTTCCCGTAAAGTTTTTTCAGAACGGGAAAATACGCGTCCCAAAGTGCGCCGTAATCCGTGCGTTCCCGCGGGAGCGCACGCAACGGCTCAAGGTCGCTCTGCTCCAGCAGTCCGGCGTCCGCGACCGACTCGAAATCGATCAGATACGGATTGCCCGCGAAAGAGGAAAAACACTGATACGGCGAATCGCCGAACCCCGTCGGACCGAGCGGACAGACCTGCCACAGTCCCAGGCGGCATTCCGCCAAAAAATCCACGAAGCGATACGCGCTTTTTCCGAGCGTGCCGACGCCCTGCGCGGACGGGAGCGCCGTCGGGTGCAGCAAAATTCCGCCGGCGCGTTTTTTCAACCAATTAAAAAGAGGTTCCATCGGTGAAAATTTCACGCAAAAGTTTTTTCGTTCGACGAAGCCGCCGCCAATTAAAAAGAGATGTCATCGGTGAAAATTTCACCAATTCGGCAATCGTCCCGCAACGGAAAATTTTTCGGCGTTCCCGCAGAAAAAAACGCGTTCCCGCGGAAATGCGGAGCGGGCGCGCGGATTGTTTTCTTCCGCGCGCCCGACGACCGCCGTGAACGCGAGATTATTTAAGACCGAGCGCGGCGGCGACGCCTTTCCCGTATTCGGGATCGCAAAGCGCGCAATGCTCGGCGTGGCGTCGTTTGATGAATTCGGGAACGCCCGCCATCGCGCGCGCCGTGTTCCCGTAAAGCGCTTCTTTCTGCGCAGGCGTCATCAGGCGAAAAAGCAGACGCGGCTGCGAGTAATAATCGTCGTCGTCCTCGCGGAAATTCCAATGATCCGCGGGCGCGCCGTCGAGCGGGAGCGGCGGTTCGCGGAACGCGGGCTGTTCCCGCCATTCGTCGAAGCTGTTCGGCTCGTAGCCGAGCGTGCCGCCGGCGTTCCCGTTCACGCGCATCTGACCGTCGCGGTGGTAGCTGTGGAACGGGCAGCGCGGCGCGTTCACGGGAATCTGATGATGATTCACGCCGAGCCGATAACGTTGCGCGTCGCCGTAGGCGAAAAGACGTCCCTGCAGCATTTTGTCGGGAGAAAAACCTATGCCGGGAACGATGTTCGCGGGATTGAACGCGGATTGCTCGACGTCCGCGAAATAGTTTTCCGGATTTTTATTTAATTCCATGACGCCGACTTCGATCAGCGGATAATCCTTGTGCCGCCAGACTTTCGTCAGATCGAACGGATGCACGTCGCTGTTCTTCGCCTGTTCCTCCGTCATCACCTGAATGCAGAGCTTCCAGCGCGGGAACTCGCCGCGCTCGATGCTTTCATAAAGATCGCGCTGGTGGCTTTCCCGATCTTTGGCGACGATCGCTTCCGCCTCCGCGTCCGTCAGATTTTTGATGCCCTGCTGCGTGATGAAGTGAAACTTCACCCAGACGCGCGTTCCCGTCGCGTTGATCATGCTGTAAGTGTGGCTTCCGAAACCGTGCATGTGCCGATAACTCGCGGGAATGCCGCGGTCGCTCATCACGATCGTGATTTGATGAAACGCCTCCGGCAGCGACGTCCAGAAATCCCAGTTGTTCGTCGCGCTACGCATGTTCGTCCGAGGATCGCGCTTGATCGCGTGATTCAGATCGGGGAACTTCAGCGGATCGCGCAGGAAAAAGACCGGCGTGTTGTTCCCGACCAGATCCCAATTGCCCTCTTCCGTGTAAAATTTGACGGCGAAACCGCGGATGTCGCGCTCGGCGTCCGCCGCGCCGCGCTCGCCCGCGACGGTCGAAAAACGCGCGAACAGCTCCGTCTTTTTTCCGACATCCGAAAAAATCGCGGCGCGCGTGTAGCGCGTGATGTCGTTCGTCACCGTGAACGTACCGAACGCGCCGGAGCCTTTCGCGTGCATGCGCCGTTCGGGAATGACTTCGCGGTTAAAGTGCGCGAGTTTTTCCTGAAACCAGACGTCCTGCATCAGCATCGGTCCGCGCGGTCCCGCCGTGACGACGTTCTGGTTGTCCGGCACGGGAACGCCCGCCGCCGTGGTGAGATGATGAGATTTTTCTTCGGGATTTTGCGTTTTCATTTCGAGAGATGAGCGTTCCCGTCGCCCCGAATTTTCTTTTTCCCCGAAAAAAAAATTGCTCCGCCCCGCGGGAACGCACAGTTAACAACCGAGCTGTTCGGGAGCGAAGTTTAAAATATCGTCTACCGGCTCACGAGAAATGCCGATATCATTTTCTACGAGAAGCCGAACAAGCTGTTCGCCGTTAATAAGCGAAATAGGGTTGGTTTTTGCAGGATCCTCCGCCTCTTCGCGCGCGCCTTTTGAAAAATCACTCGTAGTGATAATCAGTCCCCGTTCATCTGTGGCGAGACTCCCGCGAACGTTTTGCACTACGGGCGCCTGGATATTGTTGCCCTTTTTATAACGCTTTACCTGAACCGCCATCTTAATGCGAACGCCGTCGGTAACGACCCACGTTCCGCGAACATCGATCCCGCCGTCGCCGCTTCGACGCGTTACCTGCGGATCTTCAAATCCCATGACGGTAAGCAAGTTTTTTATCAGCACTTCGAGCGTTGTCGGCGAAATCTCCGTCCTTAGATAATTGAGTAATTTTTTGCGGACATCTTCGTTATGCGCATCTATCTGCATTCGAAGACCTGCATCGCGCCAGGCGCTCAATCCGACGAATCCGCGCCCACACTGGACAAAACGCTGCTGCACTCCTCGTTGCCGACGGTTTCGAATCTCCGTTATGATTTGTGCATACATCGTCGCTTCCGGAGTTAAACCGTTTGAAATGAGCCAGCCGCTTTCAATGGCGATTTTGGTAATTTCCCTGTAATGCATCGGCTCTTTATCGCCGAACTTCTCCAAAACCTTTTGCGCGCATTCCGTGAACGGATACGTCGTTCCCGTATGTTTTCGAGGCGACGACGAAGCATCAAGTGTAAATTTTTTCGGTTTACCGCCGACGGTCTTAATTCCGCTCCCGTCTTTTTTCGCCGCCACATAAAGGTGCGCTCCCAAGGTCGTGCGCGGCGTTTTTCCGACAGAATTCAATTGCTTATCCAAGCCCATTCGCGTTCCTTCCGACCAAATTTGCTCCACCGTCATCGGCGATGAAGCCGCAGACAAAACGTTTTTCGCAAAATCAATAAACGTGAATTTTGCTTTTAGAGGCGATTTAATTTCAGATTTAGAAGCCATTGCGGAAAGACTCTCCGTTTTGAGATATTTTACGATCACCTAACGGAAACGCAATCGCGTTCCCGTCAACGCTCCCGCCACGTGCCCGGAATTTTCCGAAACGAATTTGACGCACACGCCGCGGACGAAAAGTTTCCTGCGCGTTCTTTTGAAATTTTCCGGGACGAAGCGCGAAAGTTTCTGTTTTACGCCAAGGCAATTAGTTCCGCTGTGGCGGGAACGTCCTTGATGATTTGGGAGGGAAGCGGACCGACGCCGATGTAGCGCAGATTCGGAAGCTCGGGAGCGTCGGCAAGCTCGACGATCGTCTTCATCACGAACGCGACGTAGCGTTTCGCGTTTGCGGGAAGGTCATTGAACGAGCGCACGCCGGAAATGTCCTCCGCCCAGCCCGGAAGCGCCGCATACACGGGAACGAGCGTTTGGCGCAGCGCGTCGTTGCGCGGCACGTGCCTGTAAATTTTCCCGTCGGCTCCCTTGTAAGCCGTGCAGACGAGCAGATCGCCGCCCTGCCACTCGTCCGCCGGCGAAAGCGCGTCGAGTTTGTTGATGACCAAATCCTGATAACCGCCGTAGCGTAGCGCGTCCGCCTTTTCGACGCAGTCGCACCAGCCGACCATGCGCTGCCGACCGCTCACCACGCCGAATTCGAGTTTCTTCAGACGCCTGCACAGCGGATGCTCGTCGTCCATCTGCGTGAGAAAAACGTGCGTGCCGACCTTCGTGTCGTAGGCTTTGCAGCAGCCCATCGTGTGAACGAGTTGCGCGGGAACGCCCGCCGACTGAAAAAATTCCGGCGTGAACGTATGCGACGCCGTGACGTTCGGCGGGAACCCGTGCCGCTTGTCGAGCCAATACGCCTGCCCAAATTCGCCGATGATGTATTCGCCGCGCTTCATCGTTTCGAGAACGATTTCGCGCACGTCGCAGATCGCGGGAACGAGTGCCTGTCCCGCCGCCCAATAAACATCGACGACTTTTTCCCGATTGAATTTGAACGGCGTTCCCGCGTCGAACTGCGTGAAATCGAAATCGCTTTCGGCAAAAACACCGTCCTTGATCGCAGGCGCGTTCCCGCGAATTTCCGCCGCCGTGAGTTTTTTAAAAAACTCGCTCCACAGCTCCGGCGCGACGCGGCAGACGTGTTCGATCGTGCGCTCGGCGCGGTCCATGCGCGCATTCATCTTTTCGGCGAAAATTTCCTTCGAACCGAGAAAATCCGCATAGGTGATCTGCCATTGCCCGACTTCATCGCAATACGCCGGCGTAATCCCTCGCCCCGTCGAGCCGCGCGGCAAATGCTTCAGCACGTTCACGCGGTAAGCCTCGAACGCGAGATCGAGCATCCGATGCGAGACGTCGCTGAGCATCGTGCGCTCGTCGATGCGCAGACGCGAATAAATCGGAATCCCCATTTTTTCGAGTGGCTTCGCCTCCCAGTGAAATTTTCGCGGATCGGCGACCACGCCCGCTCCGATCGCGAGCATTGCGACATCTTTCTCGACCACGCCCGCGGGAAGCAGATTCAGCTTCAGCCCGCCGACCGTGTGCCCGCTGTTCGCGCCGCCGTTGACCTTCATCACGACGGCGACGATCCCGCACTTGCCCGTCTCCGCCTGAAGTTCGCGGATCACTTCGGGAACGAGGCGTCCCTTGCCCTCGTCTCCGGTGCTGATTCCGGTATCGGCGATGAGACGGCTTCTGAAAGATGTGAGTGCCATTGCAGTAAAAAAATTATCGAAACGTGTCCGGAAATTAATAATGAAAAATCCGCCGCGAGGGAACACTATTCTTTTCCGCGGGAACGCCGCCCGCCGTTCATTCCGCCGGCGAGAATCGCGTTCCCGCGCCGAATTTTCAGTCGGAGCGGAGAATCCGCGTCCGGCCGTGCAACGGGAACTTTCTCGGGAGAAAAACGGAAATTTTTCCCGCTCCACGCGTTTCAGCCGAGCGCGGCGAGGAGTTTGGCGATTTCGTCGCGCTTCGCCTGCGTTTCCGCGAGCTGCTTTTTCGCGCCTTCGAGAATATGCGCGGGTGCTTTCGACGCAAACGCGGGATTGCCGATTTTCGCCGTTCCCGCGGCGACCGCTTTTTCGAGTTTTCCCAGCTCCTTGGTCAGACGTTTCCGCTCGGCTTCGACGTCTATCAACCCCGTCGTGTCTAAGGAAAGCGTACCCAGCGGCGTGACGGCGGACGCGCCAGCAACGGACGCGCCGTTTGCGAGAACTTCGATTTCACGCGCGCCGACAAGTGTCCTGAGCTTCGCGAGATTGCGTTCGAGAAGCGTTCCCGCCGCGTCGTCTTTGAGCGCGATGCAAAAAAGGCAATCTTTTTTCGTTCCCGCGTTGTTGTGCGATTTGAGCGCGCGCGCCTGCGTGACGAATTCGCGAATCTGCGCGATTTCGCTCACGGCGTTCGCGTCGATTTTCAAGCCGCGTTTTTCAAGCGTTCCCGCGAGTTCTTCCGCGGAAACGAGCTTCTGCGACTGCAGAAATTCGCCTTCGGGAATATATCCGAGAAGATGATACAGCTCTTCCGAGATGAACGGCGCGAGCGGCGCGAGGCAGAGCAGAAACTGGCGCAGGCACAAATCCTGAACCGCGAGAACGTTTCCGCGCAGCTTTTCGTCGGCGAGGCGCGTCTTGGCGACTTCCACGTACCAGTCGCAGAAATCGTTCCAGAAAAACGCGTAAAGTGCCTGCGTGTAGGCGTTGAATTCGTAGTTCGCGAGCGCGTCTGCACAGCCGCGCACGAGACGCACGAGACCGTCGAGAATCGCGTGGTCGTCCGCGTCGCAGAGCGCGGGAACGATGCGCGCGACGATTGCCTCGAGCGAAGAATTGTCTTCCGCCGGTCCGCTCATCTGACGGAAACGCGACGCGTTCCAGAGCTTGTTGCAAAAATTGCGTCCGAGCTCGACGTTTTTCTCGTCGAAGAGAACGTCTTGTCCGAGCGGCGCAGAGCGCATCGTGCCGAAGCGCAGAGCGTCCGCGCCGTAGCGCGCGATGAGGTCGAGCGGATCGGGCGAATTACCGAGCGTCTTCGACATTTTCCGTCCGAGCTTGTCGCGCACGATTCCCGTGAAATAAACGTTGCGGAACGGCAGCTCGCCGCGCCATTCGAAGCCCGCCATGATCATGCGCGCGACCCAGAAGAAAATGATGTCCGGACCGGTAACGAGATCGCTCGTCGGATAAAATTTCTTCAGCGTTTCGGGCTGCTTTTCCGCGGGAACGTCCATTTCCCAGCCCATTGTCGCGAACGGCCAGAGCCACGAGGAAAACCACGTGTCGAGCACGTCGGGATCCTGCGTCCAGTTTTCCGGATCGGCGGGCGGCGTGACGTCGCAGTGAATTTTCGCGGGATCGCTCTTGGAATACCACACGGGAATGCGGTGTCCCCACCAGAGCTGACGCGAAATGCACCAGTCCTGCAGGTTGCTCATCCAATGTTCGTAAACCTTGCTCCAGCGCGCGGGATGAAACTTCATCGCACCGGAAGCGACGCACTCGCGCGCGGCGGGAACGCTCGGATATTTCAGAAACCACTGCTCGGAAAGGCGCGGCTCGATCGGCACTTTCGCGCGTTCGCTGATGCCGACTTTGTTTTCGTAAGGCTCTTCCTTGACGAGCAGACCGAGTTCCCGCAACAGCTCGACGGATTTTTCGCGCGCCTTGAAGCGTTCCATTCCCGCGAGATCCTTTCCCGCGAGCGCGTTCATCGTGCCGTCGGGATTCATGATGTCGGTAACTTTCAGCCCGTGGCGTCGTCCGATTTCAAAGTCCGTCTTGTCGTGCGCGGGCGTTACTTTGAGGACGCCGGTTCCGAATTCGAATTCGACGGACTCGTCGCCGACGATCGGAATCGGCTCCTGATTTTCGCGCGGGAGCGGGCGAACCGCGTGCTTGCCGATGTATTTCGCGTAGCGTTCGTCCTTTGGATTCACGGCGATCGCGGAGTCGCCCGGAATCGTTTCGGGACGCGTCGTCGCGATCGTCAGAAACGTTCCCGGCTCTTCGACGATTTCGATTTTGAAATAATACAAAAAGCCCTTGTGCGGCTCCATGATCACTTCTTCGTCGGACAGTGCTGTGAGCGACGCCGGGCACCAGTTAACCATGCGCTTGCCACGGTAGATATAACCTTTTCGATACAGATCGACGAAAATTTTCTGAATGCACGCGGAATATTTTTCGTCCATCGTGAAGCGTTCCCGCGACCAGTCGCAGGAGCAGCCGAGCTTTTTGAGCTGATTGATGATGATGCCGCCCTTTTCTTTTTTCCACGCCCAAACGCGTTTCAAAAATTCTTCGCGCCCGAGGTCTCGCCGCGTTTTGCCCTCGCTTTTCCTGAGCTGTTTTTCGACCATCACCTGCGTTGCGATGCCGGCGTGATCCGTTCCCGGCAGCCAGAGTACTTCCTTGCCGTCGAGCCGCGCCTTGCGCGCGAGAATGTCCTGAATCGTGTTGTTGAGCACGTGCCCCATGTGCAGAACGCCGGTAACGTTCGGCGGCGGAATAACGATGGAATACGCGGGGCGCGTCCCGCTCACGCGCGCGGGATCGGCGGCGAAGCAGCCGCTGTTCACCCAGTTTTCATACCAGCGGGATTCGACTTTTGAGGACTCGTAATTCTTCGGAATATCGTGCGTCATCGTTTTTTGAAAAAAAATGAGAACGCAGACGATAGGCTTTTTCCCGCGGGAACGCAAAACTAAGATTCGCGCGGCGTTCCCGCGAAACGCGGCGGCGAAGGCGGGCTATTTTTTTTTGACAGTGCGTCGAGACGCGTTTCCAGTTCCCGCGCGGGAACGCTCAGCTTTCGGCGGGAACGGCGCGCGCGGCTTCCGGAAAATATTCTTCGAGTTGTTCCCGAAAGAAAATTTCGTCCGACGGCGTTCCCGCGCCGGCGCGGCATTCTTCTAAAAACGCTTTCGCGGCGGTGCGCTCTTCGGGCAAAAATTCCGAAACGATTCTCGCGTAGGCGGCGAACGCGAAGCGCGGCGCGCCCGCAAGCCCGCACGCGCGACGGTAATACGCCGCCGCTTTTTTGTAATCCGGTCGCCCGAAAATCAGGTCTGTCTTCATCAGCGTGATGTGCGCCGCGAGCAGAAAAATTTGCGGGGTGCCCGCGGCGGAAGACGCTCCCGCCTCGTCCAGCATTCGCAGTGACGCGTTCATCGCGCGTTTCTGAATTTCGTTCTGCACGCTCTCGGAAACGCGCTGAAATCCACCGCGACGGCGAATTTCCCAGACGGGAAAATCAAAGGCGACGAAGTTCGCTGCATTTTCCAGAAAAAACGTCTGGTCGGGCGCGAGCGTCATCGCGATTTCCGCAAATTTCAGGCAGGAAGCGGGATCGCGTTTTTCCCAAAAATGAAACGCGCGAAGCCACGCGACGTCCGCGATCACCGTGCGAAAACCGCCGAGCACGCCGAGCGCGGCACCCGAGCCCGCCGAGTGTTCAAGCGCCGCCCAATCGGGCGCGCCCGCCCGAGCCCGCGTTCCCGCGCACGCCGCGTCGTTCAGCGGAGCCGTCAGCGTTTCCGCGCAGAAAAGCAGAGCCGCGGCGAACGCAAAACGCGCCCGCCCGCCGCAGAAACGCTGAAAAAACGATTCCGGTTTCATCTCAGAAAACGCGCGTCAAATTTCACGAAAACGGAAGAAAACGGCGGCGATCGCCGTGAAGACGGCGATCCACAGCGCGCCGTAGCCGAACGCGCAACCGAGCGCGGACGCGGACAATCCATCCGCTTCCAGAACGAGCGGTTCGCCGACGTTGAAAAGCTGAAGATTCGGAATCAGATTCGAGACCGTTCCCGCGACGCCGCGCAGTAGCGTTCCCGCCTTTTCGTCTCCCGCGAAATCGCGGAAAACGTATTGGAGCTGACCGACGAGTAGCGCGCAAAACGACACGACGACCGCGTAAAGATGCGTCTGCGCGAAGCTCGAAACCGCGATCGTCATCGCCGCGACGATGCCGAGGCGAAACCATTGCAGCGCGCCGAAAACGGCGAGCCCGCCAAAGCTCAGAAACGGCTCCGGCAATCCGCGCGCCGCCGCGATTTCCGCGACCGTTCCCGCGCGGAACGCGAGCACCGCGGCGAGCGCGGCGCACATCACGACGACGAACACGCCGAGCAGAAGCCAGATGCCGAAAAATTTTCCGAGAATGAATTCGGTCCGGCGCACCGGCTTTGCGAGCAGCGTCAACGCCGTGCGGTTCTCGATTTCCGTGAAAAAAAGCTGAACGCTCATCGCCACGGCGAGAACGGAACCGAAAAGAAAAATGCCGCCGAATCCGAAATCGGCGATGAATTTCAATTCGGAGTTCCCGAAATCGAAACTCGTCATCGACAGTGAAACGCACATCAGCCCGACGCCGAGCAGAAGCAGGAAACTGAAAAACTTTTGCCGCACGGCTTCCGTGAAAGCGTTGCGGGCGAGCCAAAATATTTTTTTCAAAAAAAACATCGCTTTGCGGAAATTCAATTTTTTTTCAGATTATCGAGGAAATAGCGTTCGAGCGAAATGCGCGGATGCGAAATGCTTTCCACGTTCAGCCCGTAGCGTTCCCGCAGTTCGGCGGCAAGTGCCGGCGTGAGCGGCGTTCCCACGCCGATCACGGCGAGCTGCTTCGCGCGCTGCGTCAGCACTTCGTCCAGCGTTCCCACGACGACGAGTTTTCCGCGATCCAGAATCGCCACGCGGTCGCACAATTCCTCGATTTGCTCGAGCAGATGCGAGCAGAGAATCACCGTCTTTCCGCGCGCCTTCATTGCGCGAACCGCGTCGCCGATTTCCGCCGAGCCGATGGGATCGATGCCCGCCGTCGGCTCGTCGAGAATGATCAGATCGGGATCGTGCACGACCGCCTGCGCGACGCCGATGCGCTGGAGCATTCCCTTGGAATACGTCCTGACGCGGCGCGACGCGGCGTCCATCATTCCCGCGAGCGCGAGCGCGTCCGCGGTTCGCGCGGCGATTTCCTTCGCGGGAACGCCGCACACCTTCGCGTAAAATTCGACCAGTTCCCGCCCCGTGAGATAGCCATAAAAATACGGGGCTTCCGGCAGAAATCCGACGCGGGAACGCACTTCCGCATCCGCGCTGCTTCTGCCGAAAATACGGCACGTTCCCGACGTCGGGCGATGCAGTCCGAGAATGATTTTCAGCGTCGTGCTTTTTCCGGATCCGTTCGGTCCGAGCAAGCCGAAGACTTCGCCGCGCCGCACGCCGAACGAAACGCCGTCCACGGCGCGGAGTTTCACGCCGCGGACTCCGATGCGGAAATCTTTCGTGAGATTTTCTATTTCCACGACGGGAACGCCGGCGTTCTGCTCTTCGGGATTCATTTTTTTCCGCAAAAAAAATTCAGGCGATGACAAAACCGACGGCGCGCGCCTCCGCCGTTCCCGTCGTCTTTTCCGTTTCGCGAATGAACGGTTTCATCTCCTCTTCGACGGCGGCGACGAACGCCGACACCTCGCGCTCCGCGCCCTCGGCGTGCAGATGAACGCGCCCGTCCGCGAGGTTGCGCACCGTTCCCGCGACGTCGAATTCGCGAGCGATTTTCAGCGTATGCCAGCGAAAGCCGACGCCCTGCACGCGACCGCCGAACCACGCGTCGGCGACAAAAACCCGCCTCGTTTCCATGTCTCGGAATGCAACCAAGATTTGCGCGGGAACGCAAAAAGAAAACGCGCGGGAACGCCGGAAATTCGTTGCCCGCGGGAACGTTCGCTTTTAAGCTCTGCGCGATTTTTTTTCATCGTGATGGAAACTCCGAAAGAACGCATTCGACTGCAAAAATACCTGTCGCAGGCGGAAATCTGCTCACGCCGCGCGGCGGAAACACTGATCGCGAACGGCGAAATCACCGTGAACGGACACGTCGCCGAGCTCGGGCAATCCGTCGTTCCCGGCGAAGACGACGTGCGCCTCAACGGGAAAAAAATTTCGCTCGACACGCGTTCCCGCATCGTGCTGATGCTGAATAAACCGCGCGGCTGCGTCTGCACGAATCTCGATCCGCACGACGCGCCAACGATCTTCCGGCTGATTCCGCCGGAATACGCCGCGCACAAGCTTTTCTGCGTCGGACGCCTCGACAAAGACAGCGAAGGTCTGCTGCTCGTCACCAACGACGGCGAGCTGGCGAACAAAATCATTCATCCGTCGAGCAATATTCTGAAACGCTACGAAGTTACGCTGAACCGCGATTTCGATCCCGCGCTGACGCCGCGCCTGCTCAAAGGCGTGAAGCTCACGACCGAAGACGGCGAGGAAGAATTTTTGCGCTTCGCGAACGTCATTCGCTTCCCCGATTCGCGCAAGCTCGAGGTTCATCTGACGCAAGGGCGCAAACGCGAAATCCGGCGGCTGTTCGAAGTGTTCGGCTTTTTCGTCAAATCGCTCGTCCGCTTTCAGATCGGCGGACTGATTCTGAAAAAAATGCCCGTCGGCGATTGCCGGAAACTTTCGCAGAAAGAAATCGATCTGATTTTCGCGAAAGGCGGGAACGCTTCACCCAAGCACAGCGGTCTGAAAAAACCGAACCGCGCCGCCCTGCGCGGCGAACGCGCGACGGAACGCAGGACCTCGACGCACAAAAAAATTTCTTCGGAAACGGTGCTGCGGGAACGCGACGCGCGGAAACGGAGGGAACGCTCCAAGGCGGCGGAAACACGCCGGCGGGAACGCCCGACGCAGACGGATGACGAAAAGTTTTCCTCCGAAAAACCATTTCGGAAAACGCGCGAGGCGGACGTTCCCGCCAATCCGTGGCAGCACGGCGTGCGAGCGCATCGCAAAAACGCGCGCACGCGCAATTACGCGTCGCGCCGAAAAAAATAAGCCTCACGCGTTCCCGCGGCAGTCGGCGTCAGCGGAAACGCTCCCGCGTCAGCAGACGCGCGAGACGCACGGCGTTGGCGAAGCTCTTCGTCTGCGCCGCGCCCGTTCCCGCGATGTCGTAGGCAGTGCCGTGATCGGGCGACGTGCGGACGTGCGGCAAGCCGAGCGAAATGTTCACGGCTTCATCGAATTCCAGCGTTTTCAGCGGCGCGAGCGCCTGATCGTGATAAAGCGCGACGACGACGTCGAACTCGCCTCGGAGCTGCCGCGCGAAAACCGTGTCCGCGGGAACGCAGCGCGAAAGCCCGGGAAAACGGGAGCGCAGTTTTTCCAAAATCGGCTCGATGACTTCGATTTCCTCCCGCCCCAAAACGCCCTGCTCGCCCGCGTGCGGATTCAGTCCGCACACGCCGATTTTCACGAAACTCCGCGACGAGAAGCGGGATTCTGCCGATTCTCCCAGCCGTCGCGCGAGAAAATCCGCCTGCGCGACGGCGCGGGAAAGCACGTCGGACGTGAGCGCGGCGGGAACGTCCCGCAGCGGAATGTGCCACGTGGCGAGCACGACGGAAAGTTTTCCGCCCGCGAACGCCATCACGGGAACGCCGCCCCAGCGCGCCGCGAAAAATTCGGTCTGACCGGGAAACGCGTAGCCGACGCTCTTCAATCCGGCTTTGTTCACCGGCGCGGTAACCACGCCGGAAAATTCGCCCGCGAGCGTTCCCGCCGCCGCGCGTTCCATTGCGGCGAGCGCGACGCGCTGTCCGGCTTCGTTCGGTTTGCCCGGCGTCAACGCGAAGTCCGCGTCGCCGACGGGAACGCCCTCGCACGGGAGCGAGTCCAGCCAGCGGCGCGGACCGATCGCGGCGAGCGTTCCCGCCGCCGCGGGATTTTCCGCGAGCCAACGCGCGATGATTTCGGGACCGACGCCGGCGGGATCGCCGCAGGTCAATGCGAGTTTCGGCATAATTTTTTTTCCCCCTCAAAGTTCAAAATTTTCCGGCGCGACGAGCACGACGAATTCGCCTTTGAGATTCTTGCCGACGAGCTTCGGCAGCACCTCTTCGATCGTTCCCGTGAGCACGGTTTCGTGTAGTTTGGTGAGCTCGCGCGCGAAGCACACGACGCGCTTTCCGCCGAGCGTTTCCGCGATTTCTTCGGCGAACGCGCGGATGCGGTGGCAGGATTCGTAAACGGCGAGCGTGATTTTTGACGCGCGGTTTTCTTCGAGAAAACGTCGGCGCGCCGCGGACTTCGGCGGGAGAAAACCGTGATACGCGAACGCGTTCGTCGGCAATCCGCTCGACGCGAGCGCGACGATCAGCGCGCACGGTCCGGGAACGCTTTCGACGGCGAGCCCCGCGCGGCGGCACTCGCGCACGACGCGGAATCCGGGATCGGAAAGCGTCGGCGTTCCCGCGTCGCAGACGAGCGCGACATGCGCTCCCGCGGCGATTTTCGCGACGATTCCGGCGGCGGACGCCTGCTCATTGTGTTCGTGATACGCGAGGAGCGGACGGGAAATTTCAAACTTGCGCAGCATGTTTCCCGTCGTTCGCGTGTCCTCGCAGGCGATGAAATCCGCCGCCGCGAGCGTTTCCTTCGCGCGAGGCGACAAATCGGAAAGATTGCCGATCGGCGTGGCGACGACGCTCAGTCGCGCCGAGCGCGGGAACGCGCTTCCGTTTTCGGAAATTTCTTCGGAAATGTTTTCGTTCATGACAAAGGCGTTTTTGTATAGAAAAAAATCAATACACGTCGATGACGACGAGTTCCGACGAACAGCCGACGCGGTAAGGAATGTGCCAAAGTCCGATGCCCGACGTCACGAAGACGTTTGCGCCGTTCACGCGATACAGACCGTTGACGTAGCGGTGAAAAGTGTGGACGAGCCACGTCGCGGGCCAGAGCTGTCCCGCGTGCGTATGTCCGCAGAAAATGAAATCCGCGCCCGCCGCCGCGAGCGCGGGAACGTCTTTCGGCTGATGATCCAGAACGAGCACGGGAACGCCGGCGAGCTTCGCCGACGGAATCAGTTCGTCCGCGGAAGCGCGGGAACGGTTCGTCGCGTCGTCCCGCCCAACGAAAACGATTTTCGCGCCGTTGATTTCGACGAGCGCGGCGGCGTCCTGCAAAAGGCGGATATTCGCGCGGCGGATGAAATTTTTGTCGCGGTCGAGTTCGCCGTAGTATTCGTGATTTCCGAGCGTCGCGATCACGCCGTGCGGCGAGCGGATTTCCCGCAGGGCTTCGTCGGTTCTTTCGGCTTCGACGGGAGCGAGTCCAGCGTCGATGAGGTCGCCCGCGACGATCGTCAGATCGGGATTCTGAGCGTTGACGAGGCGGACGAAATTTTCCGCGCGGGAACGCGTCACGCGCGTGCCGAGATGCCAGTCCGCCGTCGCGGCGATGCGCATTTTTCTCGGCGAATCCGGCGTGGGTTCGGCGTCGGGGAAAAAGACGCGGCGCGAAGCCGTGTCCCACGCGAGACGCGTCACGCGCGGATGCTCGAATTTCCAATAGCCGTGAACGCAGACGGCGGCGACTAGCGCGACGCCCGTTCCCGCGAAGGCGTATTTGAAGCGAGAGAGCCTCGGGAAAATTTTCGCGGCGAGCTTCCCGCACGCCGCCCAAAACGCGAGATAAATCATCGGAACGACGGCGTACGCCAGAAAATCCCACGCGAAAGCGAAAAACGGACGGCTCTGCGCGCGAAGAAGAAATCCGACGAACGCCGACACGAACAGAAACAGAGCGAGCAACACGGCGGACGTTCCCGCGACCTGCAATTTTTTCCGCGGGGCGAAAAGTCTCCATGTCGCACGGGCGAGAAAAAGATTCAGCCCAAAAACCGTTCCCGGCAACGCGATGAAAAATACCCACATCATTTTTTCTGCGGAAATTTTAACAGAGTTCCCGACGATTGGAACAACGGATTATCCGGAACGTTCCCGCCCGCCGCGCGCGCGATTCCCGAACCCGATGTCGGAAAAATTCCCGGCTCGGCTTTTTTACTCGGCGGAGCGGAAAAAATTATTGCGGCGGAGAAACGGCGCGGGCGCGAAAAACGTCCGGATAAGGATAATGCAGAATGTATTTTCCGGAAAAATACGCGTCGCCGAGCAGTTTTTCCAGCTCGACGATTTTCGCGGGAACGACGCCGAGCGCGTCCGATTCCGGCGCGAGTTCGCCGCCTTTCCAGTAGAGAATTCCGTTGGCGAGCGAATGTTTTTTCCCGGGCTGAATCAGTTTTTTCACGAAGCCGAAAAACGCGGGAAGATTCGTCACGGCGCGCCCCGTGACGAAATCGAAATGTCGCTCGAATTTCTCGGCGCGCCCGACGCGCGCGTCCACGTTGCGCAGATCGAGACGCGAGGCGATGTCGGAAACGACGAGAATTTTTTTTGCGATGGAATCCAGCAGCGTAAAATGCGCCTGCGGGAACAGCACGGCGAGGAGCAGTCCGGGAAAGCCGCCGCCCGTGCCGACGTCGATCACGCGCGCACCGTTCATCAATTTCAGAAACGTTCCCGCGGCGATGCACGGCGCGTAGTGATGCCATTCGAGGTTGTCGATGTCCTTGCGGGAAACGAGGTTGATTTTTGCGTTCCACTCGCGATGAAGCGCCGCCATCGCTTCGATTTTTTCCCATGCGTCTGCGGGAACGGACGGGAACGCTGCGCGCAGTCTTTCCATCTGATTTTCGCCGTGCGGGAACGTTTTTTTTCAGTTCAGGAAACGCCGCGCTTCGTCGTGCGGTAAAATTCGACGAGCTTTTGAATGTGCGGGCTTTTGGCGAGTTCCGGCGTCGCGAGAATTTTTTCCATCGCCTGCGTGCGGTTCATATTTTCGTGATAAATCATGCGGTGCGCGATGCGCAGGACGCTGATTTCCTCGGCGGAAAACCCGTTGCGTTGCAGACCGACGACGTTGACCATTTTCGCGGAGCAGTTTTCCGTGCCTTCGACGATCATATACGGCGGCACATCCTGTGTGATGCGCGACATCGCCGCGAGCATCGAATAATCGCCGATGCGCGAGAACTGGTGAATTGCCGAACCCCAGCCGAAATTCACGTGGTCGCCGCAGACGACGTGCCCCGCGAACGCGGACTGCGAACTCATCACGAGAAAATTCCCGATTTGGCAATCGTGCGCGACGTGCGAATACGCGAGAATGTTGTTGCCGTTCCCGAGCGTCGTGAACTCGCCGTCCTTCGTGCCGCCGTGCACGGTAACGTATTCGCGGAACGTGTTGTGGTCGCCGATTTTCAGCCCCACGCGCCCGCCGGTGTATTTCAAATCCTGCGTCTTTCCGCCGATGACGGCGAACGGGAACACTTCGTTGTTTTCGCCCATGATCGTGTAGCCCTCGACGCACGCGTGATGATGAATCACCGTTCCCGCGCCGAGCGTAACTTCGCCTCCGATGTAGGCATACGCGCCGATTTCGACGTTCTCGCCGAGTTGCGCGCCCGATTCGACAATTGCTGTGGGATGAATCATTTTTTTTTGAAAGAAAACGGTTGCCGACGCTCAGCGTTCCCGCGAAAAAAAAATCGTCGACCGCTGAAAATTTTAAGTGCTTTTTTCAGTATTTCGGCGCTTCCGTAATCGTAAACATGACTTCCGCCGACGAAACGATGTCGTTCCCGACGCGGCATTCGACATCCGCCGCAAAAATTTTGTTCCCGCGGTTTTTCGTGATTTTGGAGTGGATCACGACGGAATCGCCCGGCGTTACCGGCTTGCGGAATTTCACTTTGTCCGCGCTCATGAAGAAACAGACTTTTCCCTCGATGCTCGATTTGGAGAGCAGCAGCAGCCCGGAGGTTTGCGCCATCGCCTCGAGCTGAAGCACGCCCGGCATCACGGGATTGCCCGGGAAATGCCCTTGGAAAAACGGTTCGTTCAGCGTCACGTTTTTCAGCGCGGTGATTTCCTGCGCCTCGTGGTCGATTTTCAGCACGCGGTCGACGAGCGCGAACGGATAGCGGTGCGGAACGAGATTTAGAATCTGACGAATGTTCATCTCCGTGGCGTCGGGTGAAACGACGATTTTCGCCGCTTCCGGCTTCTTTTTCGGCGCGAGCATCTGCTCGCGGATTTTCGACGTCAGCTTCGCGTTGAGCGCATGTCCCGTCCGCACGGCGATGATGTGCGCTTTCAGCGGCGCGCCGAGTAGCACGATGTCGCCGATCAGGTCCATGATTTTGTGACGGACGAATTCGTCCTTGAAGCGCAGCGGCTCCTTGGAAATGATTTTGTCGCCGCGGATGACGATCGCGGAATCCAGCGATCCGCCTTGAATCAGCCCCTGCTTCAGCAACGGCTCGATTTCCTCGTAAATCGTGAACGTGCGCGCGGGAGCGATGAACGCCTCGTAAATTTCCGGCGAAATGTCGATCGTCAGATGCTGCGTGTGAACGCCGCGGTCGTCCGAGGACGTGCAGGTGATCCGCAGACCGTCGTGCGGGAGCGCGATGACGGAGCGGTTCCCGTCCGTCACGGAAACGGGTTCTTTCAATTCAAAATATTTGCGCTCTTTTTCCTGTTCGACGATTCCCGCCTCCCGAATCAGTAGCACATACAGGCGCGCGGAACCGTCCAGAATCGGCGGCTCGGATTCGTTCATCTCCACGCAGCAGTTGTCGATTCCCATGCCGTTGAGCGCGGAATTGACGTGCTCGATTGTGTGCAACTTGATGTGATTCTGCTCGACCGTCGTCTGCCGCTGCATTTCCGCGCCGAGCACCATGTCGACGATCGGGCGGACTTCCGGCTTTCCGTAAAGATCGACGCGCCGGAAAACGATTCCCGTGTCGACGGGTGCCGGCTTGAGCGTCAGCGTCACATCCTTTCCAGTGTGAAGCGCCTTCCCGCGGATTGAGACTTCTTTCTGAATCGTGCGTTGTTTCATCAGATAAAACGAGGTGATGGTTTAAAATCGGCTGAGTTCGGATTGCCGAAATTTAAACAGACAGAGCCACACCTGTAAATTTGAAAAACGCGCGCGTGCGCTACGCCGTGCGCGAAAGCTGAGCGGCAAGGCGTTCCCGCAGTTCCGTCAGCGACGGGAAAACGCCCGCCGCGCGGCTTCGGTCTTCATCCGTCGGCGCGACGAGATCGGGCACCAAAACCGAGACGCAGCCCGCAGAAAACGCGGCGCGGAAGCCCGTCGGCGAATCCTCGACGGCGAGACATTCCGTCGCGGGAACGCCGAGTTTTCCCGCCGTCGCGCGGTAAATTTCCGGAGCGGGCTTTCCGGCGGAAATTTCGTCGCCGCAGGTCGCCACGTCGAAAAATGCCCAAAGTCCCGCCTGTTCCAGTTTTTCCTGCGCGGAAGCGCGGCGCGTCGAAGTCGCCAGCCCGATTTTCCACGCGCGGGAACGGCAAAATTCCAGAATTTCCCGCGCTCCCGCCGTCAGCGGCACGCCGGCGCGCACGAGCCGCGCGTAGCGTTCCCGCACCTGCGCGACGAAGCGCTCCTTTGGCAGTTCGCACCCGCATTCCATTTGCAGAATCCGCAGACAATCGACCGTGCGGTGCCCGACCATTTTCAGAAAAGCGGAACGCGAAACGACGACGCCGTATTCCCGCGCGGCTTCGCCCCAAGCCTTGAAGCTCAGTCGCTCCGAATCCAGCAGCGTGCCGTCCATGTCAAAAATGACCGCGCGGATTCGGGAAAAATCCGCGTCCGCGGCGAATGGCTTGACGGCGGCGGGAACGCGCGGCGACTCTTCCCTCTGCGAAAAACTCATCCGCGGCGAAGATGTTTCAGCTCAGCGAAACGGAAACCGTGAATTTTTCCGCCGCGCCCGCCTCGACGAAATGGAGACCGTTCCCGTGTTCCGCGCTGTTCGGCGCGCCCATCCACGGCTCGACGCAGTAAAACGGCGCGTCCTCGCTTTCCGACCACGTGACGACCGTCGTCCACGGCGTCGGCGTTTCGTTTTCGCCGATGCGAATCACGACGTTTTCCTCGCCGTTTTTCGGACCGAATTCCACGCGGTTCGTCTTCAGCTTCGTGTAAAGCAGATCGCAGATCGCGGGATCGCCGAACGAAATCGGCGTTTTCGGCGCGTCCGCTTTCGCCAGCGAGCCGTCCGCCGCGTGATGCCAGAATTTTTTCGCGTCGATTTTCAGCGCGTAGTCCTTGCGGGAAAGCTCCGCGTGCCACGGGATCGCGAAATAAAAATGATGCCCCGCGCACCACGGAATGCGCACGTTCCCGCGATTGATCAGCTCGAATTCGCATTCGAGCGAAAGTTCCGAAAAACGGTAAGCGACGAAAAAGTCGTAGTCGAACGGATAGCCTTCCCGCGCCGCAGCGGACGGGAGAAACTTCGCCTTCACCGAATTTTCCGTCGCTTCGACGATTTCAAATTCGCCGTCCGTCGCGAAACCGTGCATCGGCATCGGACGCACGACGCCGTCGACGGGATTTTTCCAGAAAAACTTTTTCCCGTCGGCGAAATTCCGTCCCATGAACGGGAACAGAATCGGGTTCCCGCCGCGGATGTTGCGGAAATTTGAAAAATCCGCGTCCTTTGGCCATCGGATCACGGCGCGGCGCGTTCCCGCGACGTCCACGTTCCAGCTCATCAGCCGCGCGCCGAGCGTCATGCACGCCGTGAACGTCGAAGCGCCGACGCGCCATTCCTGAAATTTTCTCCCGTCTTTTTCAAAAGTCTTCATCATAACGCGGGAAATTAAAATCCGCCGCACCGCGGGAACGCGAGAGAAAAAGTTGCCCCCGTGCCCGCCTCTCTCCCGCGCCGGAAACGCCGCTTCCCGCGGGAGAGGCGTTCACGGGCGGAAAAGGCTTTCTTTTGTCGGAAATAAATGTAATGTTTTTGCCATGGACGAAAAGACGACGCCGCGCGCGACATTCGGGACGAAACTGGGAATCCTCGCCGCCACGGCGGGATCGGCGGTTGGGTTAGGAAACATCTGGCGATTTCCCAGCCAGACGGCGCAGGACGGCGGCGCGATTTTCGTTTTCGTGTATCTGGCGTGCGTCGCGTTTTTCGGAATCCCGATCGTGCTCGCGGAATTCGTCATCGGGCGGGCGGGCAAGGCGAATTCCGCCCGCGCCTACCGCAATCTCGCTCCGCAGAAAAGTTTTCAGTTTTTCGGCGTTCTGTCCATTCTCGCGGCGTTTCTGATCATGGGATTCTACATGGTCGTCGCGGGCTGGACGCTGGAATATCTGATGCTCTCGCTCACCGGAGAACTCGGCTGCACGCAGGATTTTTCCGCGCTCTTCGGCTCGCTGTGCAACGACGCGGGAACGCAGATCGCGTGGATGGCGGTCTTCGTTTTCGGCACGGCGGGAATCGTCGCGTTCGGCGTGAAAAAAGGCATCGAACTCGCGAGCAAGCTGATGATGCCGCTGCTTCTCGCCGTAATGCTCATCTTGTGCGTTCGCGCGCTAACGCTTCCAGGCGCGGGAGCGGGGCTTTCCTACCTTTTCGCGCCGAATCTTGAAAACGCACGCAGCGCGGGAACGCGGATTCTAACGGACGCGCTCGGGCAGAGCTTTTTCTCGCTCTCCGTTGGCATGGGCTGCCTGATGACTTACGCGTCGTATTTCGGAAAAGACGTGCACCTCGCGAAAACGGCGGGAACGATGGCAACGCTCGACACGGTGGTTGCCCTGCTCGCGGGCGTCATTATTTTCCCCGCGGCGTTCGCGTTGTCGGCGCATCCGGAAACGATGACGGCGACGCTGAAGGAAGGCGGTCCGGGGCTCGTGTTCGTCGCGATCCCGCAGCTTTTGCAGTCGCTCCCGGGAGCGCAGATTTGGTCCGTCTTCTTTTTCGCCCTGCTGATTCTCGCCTCGCTGACTTCGACGATTTCGCTGCTCGAAGTCATCACGGCGTTCATTCACGAAGAAGTCAAAATAACGCTCCCGAAAAAAATCCGGTTGCGCGCTCGGGGCAAAGGCGCGAACAGCGGGAACGTGAATTTGCCGCAGGAATACCGCATTTCCCGCCCATTCGCCGCGCTCGCCGTTTCCGTGGGAATCGTCGCGCTCGGCGTAGGCTGCGCGCTTTCGCTCGGCGAAGATTCGCAGCTGAAAATTTTCGGAAAAACATTTTTCGACACGCTCGATTTTCTGACGGCGAAGCTGATGATGCCCATCGGCGGAATTTTCATTTCGCTGTTCGTCGGCTGGCGGCTCGACAAAAAAATCCTCGAAGCGGAGCTTTCCAACGCGGGAACGCTGCCGTTGCGGTTTTTCAAGGCGTATCGCTTTCTGCTGCGCTGGGTCGCTCCCGCGGGAATCGTCGTCGTGTTGCTCGTCGGGCTGCTCGGCTGATTTTTTCTAAAAATATCGGGAGTCGCGGTCGAGGCTTCGATAATTGATCGCTTCGAGCAGATGCGGCGTTTCGATTTCCGGCGTTCCCGCGAGGTCGGAAATCGTTCTCGCGACTTTTAGAACGCGGTCGTAGGCGCGCGCGGAAAGTCCGAGCCGTTCCATCGCGCGTTGCAAAATCACGCCCTGCTCCGACGAAAGCCGGCAGATTTCTCGCAGAAACTTCGACGTCATCTGAGCGTTGCAACGGAGCGGCGTTCCCGCGAAGCGCTTTTTCTGAATTTCGCGGGCGGCGACGATGCGTTCCCGCATTGCCGCCGAGGTCTCACCTGGCGCGGCGGCGCGAAGCTCGTCGATGGAAAGCGCGGGAGCCTCGACGTGAATGTCGATGCGGTCGAGCAGCGGTCCGGAGAGGCGGGAACGGTAGCGCTGAATCTGCACGGGCGAGCAGACGCAACGGCGGGATTTGTCGCCGAGATAGCCGCACGGGCACGGATTCATCGCGGCGACGAGCATGAAGCGGCTCGGCAGCGTGATTTTTCCCGCCGCTCGGGAAATGCAGACCTCGCCGTCCTCGAGCGGCTGGCGCATGACTTCGAGCGCGGAACGCTTGAACTCTGGAAATTCGTCGAGAAAAAGCACGCCGTTGTGCGCGAGGGAAATTTCGCCGGGTCCGGGAACGCTCCCGCCGCCGATCAGCCCGACGTCGGAAATCGTGTGATGCGGCGCGCGGAACGGACGCGCGAACGCCCGATTTTCGTCCGACAGGGAAATTCCCGCGGCGGAATGAATGCCGAGAATTTCGAGAAATTCGTCGAGCGTCGGCTCGGGAAGAATGCTCGGAATGCGTTTCGCGATCATGCTTTTTCCCGAACCCGGCGAGCCGATCATCAGAATGTTGTGTCCGCCCGCGACGGCGACTTCCACCGCGCGGCGCACCTGAAACTGCCCTTTTACCTCGGAAAAATCCGCGCTCGCGAACGCGTTCCCGCGGGAACGGAACGGACTTTTCTCCGGCGTGAGCGGCTCGATTTCCGCGCGCCCATTCAGAAACGCGACGCATTCCGCGAGCGTGTCCGCCGGATAAACGTTCACGCCCTCGACGAGCGCCGCCTCCTCCGCGGATTTTCTCGGCAGAATCAGATCGCGGCGTTCCCGCCGGGCAAGTAGCGCGAGCGAAACGCCGCCGCGGACGGGACGCACCGCGCCGTTCAGACTCAGCTCGCCGGCGATGACAAATTTTTCCAGCCGGGAAAAATCCATCTGCTTCGAAGTCGCCAGAATCGAGAGCGCGATCGGCAAATCGTAAATCGGACCCTCCTTGCGAATGTCGCCCGGCGCGAGATTGATCACCGTGCGCGTGTCCGTGAGCGAAAATCCGCCGTTGAGCAACGCCGCCGTGACGCGCTCCGTCGATTCCTTGACCGCCGCGTCCGGCAGACCGACGACGCGTAGACCGGGATCGCCGTGAAGCCCGGACTTCATTTCGACCTGCACGGGAAGAGCTTCGACGCCGAGCAGCGCGCCGGAATGGACAATCGCAAACATGTGTCCGGAGTTAAGAGACAATTTCCCGCCGAGTCAACCTCCGTTCCCGCCGCGCGGGAACGCGCACCGTCCGAAGCTCAAGGATTTTCGGCGGGAATGTCGCGGCGGGCTTTGCTCTTGGTGACCATGAAAACTCCGGCGAAGACGGTGAGCGCGGCGAAGAGCTTGCTCCACGAAAAATCGTCCTGCGCCGCGACGATCGCGAGTGCGCAGGCGACGATCGGCTGGATGTAGTTGTACATGCTCGCCGTCGTCGGGCGAATGCGGCGCACCGCCATCGGAATCAGCAGATAGGCGAGAAACGTTGCGCCGAAAAACACATACGCCATCGCGGCGACGGCGTTCCCGTCGATCGGCGCGAGAAAAACTTTTCCCGAAGAAATCATCGAGGGAACGGTCAGCGGAGAAACCTCGAGAACAGCGAAGAGAAACATCCACTTCATCATCGTTACCGACTGATATTTTTCCGAAAGCGGCTTGGAAAACACGAAATAAACCGCATAGACGAGGCAGCTCGCGAACACGCACAAATTCCCGCCGAGGCTCGACGACGCCGCGCTCCCGCCGTGCGCGCCCGACAGCAGAACGAGCCAGACCGCTCCCGCCGCGCCGACAAACACGCCCGCCGATTTCAGCCACGTGATCGGCTCGCACAGAATGACCGCCGCGAGCACCATCACGAAAATCGGCGTTCCCGACGAGATCACGGACGCATCGACCGGCGAAGTCATGCTCAGCCCCTTGATGAACAGCGTCTGGTTGCCCGCCACGCCGCAAAACGAGCAGATGAAAAGCACGCCGATTTCCTTCAACGAAAGTTTTTCCTTCGGCAGAAAAAGCGAAAGTGTCCAAAATGAAACGCACGCGACGACCATGCGCGCGAGCGTGTGAAATTCCGGCGCGAGCCGCTCCGCGAGTAGCCACTTCGATATCGGATAATTGACGCCGAAAATCAGATTCGCCGCAAAAATCAGCGCATGCCCTTTGAGGCGTTCCCGCGTCATGCCTTTTCAGGAAAAAAAATCCGCGCCGAAGCCGACGTCGGGAACAAAAAAATCACCACTTTTCGAAGTGAATTTTCTCCGGATTCCACTTGTCCTTCGGCTTCTCTCCCGCGGCGGGATCGGGATAACCAATCGCCAGAACCGCCATCGGAACGACGTTTTCGGGAACGCCGAAAAATTTCGCTGCTGCGGCGGCGCGGTCTTCGCGCGGGAACAGCCCGCACCAGCACGCGCCGAGTCCGAGCGAATGTGCGGCGAGCAGCGCGTTCTGCGTCGCCGCCGAGCAGTCCTGTTGCCAATACGCGCCGAAATCCGCGTCTGGCGCGCCGCACACGACGATCGCCGCCTGCGCGCTCGCGAGCATTTTCGCGTTCGGCAGAAATTCCGTCATCGCGTCGAGGCGTTCCCGCGAAGAAACGACGATGAAACGCCACATCTGCTTGTTGCAGGCGGACGGCGCCGCCATCGCCGCGCGGCAGACCGTTTCCAGATCCGATGCCAACACTGGTTTGTTCAGAAAATGCCGCACCGTGCGCCGAGAAAAAATCGTCTTCAAAGTTTCGTTTTCCATAGCTGAAAAATTTTCGCGATTTTACAGCGCGGCGTTCCCGCCTTGCAAAAAAAATTTCGCGTTCCCGCGAGGCGCGCCGTTTTCCCAAATTTAAAAGGCTTGGACTTTTCCCGAGATTTCGCGAGAATCCGCGCAGGCATCTTCGACGACGACATGGAAAATTACCGCAGATCCGACTTTTTTGAACGGCAGGAAAACGCGCGGCGGGCAACGCGGCGGCTCGTGTTCTGGTTCGCGTTCGGCGTCGCGGGAACGGCGGCAGCGATTTTCGTCGCCGTGCGCTTCGCGATGAATCTCGCGGATGCGGGCAACGTCACGCGCACGTTTTTTCCCTCGCTCGGAATCCCGTGCGACAGCCTCTGGGCGGATCCGCTGCTCGCGCTCTTCATCTTCGCGGGAACGCTACTCTTCATCGGTTGTATAAGCCTCTACAAATCGATTGAATTTTCCGCCGCGAGCGGCGGGGACGTCGCGCGGGAGTTCGGCGGACGGCTCGTCTGTCCGTCGTCGCGGAAACTCGACGAAACGCGTCTGCTCAACGTCGTGCAGGAAATGGCACTCGCGTCCGGCGTTCCCGCACCGGAGGTCTTCATTCTCGAAAACGAAAAAGGCATCAACGCGTTCGCGGCGGGAACGCACACGGCGAACGCCGCCGTCGCCGTCTCGCGAGGCGCGCTCGACAAATTGTCGCGCGACGAGCTGCAAGCGGTCATCGGGCATGAATTTTCGCACATTCTCAACGGCGACATGCGGCTGAATATGCGGCTCGTCGGCTGGATTTTCGGGCTGGTCGCGCTTTCGCTGATCGGCAACATTCTTTTCCGCGCGGCGCTTTTCCAGCCGCGTTCGCGTTCCCGCGACGGAAAAAACCTCGCGGGGCTTCTGGTCTTCCTCGGCTTGGTGCTTTGCGTCATCGGCACCGTCAGCCAGATTTTCGCTCAGATCATTCAGGCGGCGATTTCGCGTTCCCGCGAACGGCTCGCCGACGCGTCCTCGGCGCAGTTCACGCGCAATCCGATCGCGCTCGCGAACGCGCTCTCCCGCATCGGTGGCGACGCGGTCGGAAGCCGGATTTCTTCGGCGAAAGCGGGCGAATTCGCGCACCTGTTTTTCGCCGACGGCATAGGCTCGATTTTCGCCACGCACCCGCCGCTCGAAGAACGCATTCGCGCGCTCGATCCGGACTGGGACGGAAGATTTCTGCAGCCGCTTTCCCGCGAAGAAAATTTCTGCGAAGAAAATTTCCGCAGAGAAACCGCCGACGCGGGAACGCGTTTTTTCGGAAAAAGAAACGTCGCCGTCGCCCCGCTGATTTCCGAGATGACGCGAACGTCGTCCGACGCCGAAGCGCTGATCTGCCTGATGATGATGACAGATTCGCCCGCGCACAACGTCGAACAGGCGAAAATTTTGCTCGCGCGGGAACGCTCTTCCGTCTTCAAAAAAATGGAAGCGCTCTGGGAACGCACGAGAAATTTCCCGCCCGAAAAACGCATTTCCGCCGTGCTGGTCGCCGCGCCCGCGTTGCGCGAACTTTCCTCGCGGGAACGCGGCGAGTTCTACGAAACGCTCCGGCTGCTCGCCCTCGCCGACGGGAGCGTCTCGCTCTACGAATTCTGCATTCTGAGCGCCGTCCGCGGTCTGCTCTTCGCCGCCGCGCGGGAAAACATTCCGACCGTCGAAGCCGCCGCCGAAGCCGAGCTCGTGCTGAATCTCTTTCTCCGCAGAAACGACACGCCGACGGAACGTCTAAGCGCCGATTTCGCCGCCGCGCTGTCGCGCCAATCGGCGTTCCCGCAAAATCTGCGCGTGCTCGACGACGACGCGCTCACCGTTCCCGCGCTCGAAGCCGCGTTCGAAAAACTGCGCGCGACGACGCTCCGCACGCGGAAAATCCTGCTCGAGATCGCCGCCGATCTCGCCGCGTCCGACGGAAAAACGACCGGCGAGGAATCCGACATGCTCCGCGCGTTCGCCGTCGCCCTGAACGTTCCCGCGCCGCTCTGAAAAGCGACTCCCGCTCGGCGCGCACACCTCTTGCTTGAAGTTCGGCGTTCCCGCGCGCACAGCGTCCGCGCCGAAATTCGAGTGCGCGCAAAAAAAAGCTTATGAGCTTAACCGCTTAAAAGTTTAATCGCTCCGCTTGTCGGCGGGGCTTTTTGAAAACGCGCAAAAAAAAACGGCTTTTGCCGCGGGAACGAAAAAAAACGCTTGCGTCGCGTTTTTTTTTGCAAAATGGCTTTCCGAAATCGGGACAGTTCGCGCGGGAACGCGGC
>CAZWIK010000018.1:0-8646 GCA_964633895.1 uncultured Enterobacteriaceae bacterium
TTCTCCGAGCCAAAGACGCTCTCGCCGCCCTCGCTCCCGCCCTCGAAAAAATCCTCAAGCAATAATAATCCGCCGAAAACTTTTGCCTCTTCGTCTGCCTTCATTTTTTCAAAATTATGACTATCGCACTGATCATCGCCGGCGGCTCGGGACGCCGCATGCAGCAGGAAATTCCGAAACAGTTCATCAACGTGAACGACAAGCCGTTGATCATTTATACGCTTGAAGCGTTTCAGAAACATCCGGAAATCGACGGAATCCTGGTCGTCTGCATCGACGGATGGCATGAGATTCTCAAAGCCTACGCAAAACAAAACGGCATCTCGAAATTGAAATGGATTGTGGACGGCGGCGGGACCGGTCAGGAATCCATCCGCAACGGCGTTTACGCGCTCGCCGAAATCTGCAAACCGGACGACATCGTCGTCATTCACGACGGAATCCGCCCGCTCGTCGACGAATCCGTGCTGTCGGACGTCATCGTGAAATGCAGAAAATTCGGGAACGCCGTAACCTCCATGCCCTACAACGAGCAAATTTTCGTGAAAGAAGACGAAGAGACGACGCGGAAATTCATTCCGCGCGAAACGCTTCGACGCGTGTCCACTCCGCAGGCATACCAATACGGAAAACTTTTGCCGGCATACAAAAAAGCGTTCGCCGAACAAATCGGCATTTTCGGTTCGTCTTACGTCAACACGATGATGTGCGAACTCGGCGAAACGCTTCACTTCGCAATCGGCTCCGACAAAAATATAAAAATCACGACGCAGGACGACCTTGATTTGTTCAAAGCGATGCTACTCCTCAAAAACAAGGAATCACGATGAAATTGAACGAAAACCACCCGCTCTACCGCCGCGCGATTGAACGGATTCTGCATTCGGATTTTCTGAATTTTGAAGCGTTTCGAGAAAAAACATTCTTTATTTCCGGCGCGACCGGACTCATCGGAAAATTTTTTATCGACGTTCTGCTTTCGGGAAATCTCGACGTGAAAATCTTCGCACTCACGCGCGACGCCGCGCGGGCACGGAAGCGCTTTCCCGTATTCGGCGGAAACGCAAATCTGATTTTCATCGAACAGGATGCGCGCGATCCGATTCCGGAAAACGTCCGCGCGGATTTCATCGTATGCGGCGCGAGCAACACGCATCCCGTCGCCTACGCGAACGACCCGATGGGAACGATTGAAACCAACATCGCGGGAGCGAAGAACGCAATCGAACTGTCAAAACGAAATCCGCGTTCCCGCACGCTTTTCATTTCTTCCGTCGAGATTTACGGCAACAACACCGCAGGGCTGGAAAGCTTCGCGGAAACGGATTGCGGCTACATCGACTGCAATACGACGCGCGCCTGCTACAACGAAGCGAAGCGGCTCGCCGAGTGCATGATGCAGATTGCGCACGTCCAATCCAGAGTCGATTTCGTTTCCGCGCGATTGTCTCGGGTATTCGGCGCAACGATGCTGCCCGACGACAGCAAGGCGCATGCGCAATTTCTGAAAAACGCGCTCGCCGGCGAAGACATCGTGCTGAAAAGCGCGGGAACGCAAAAATTTTCTTACGTCTCCGTCGCGGACGCGGTTTCTGCGCTTTTTCTCTTGATTCAAAAAGGCGTTTCCGGAAACGCCTACAATGTCGGCGGCGACAAGATTCGGCTTCGGGATTTCGCCGAAGCTTGCGCCGAGTGCGCGGGAACGCGCCTCGTTTTCGGAGAGGCAGGCACCGCCGAAAAATCCGGATTTTCCGCGGCTCAAAACGCGCTTCTCAACGACGAAAAAATCCGCGCGCTCGGTTGGATTCCGCAGTGGACGTTCCGGCAGTCCGTCGCCGAAACGCTGGAAATTCTGAAATCCTGAACACGGGAACGGCATCTACATGAAACCTCCGCTGAAAAAAATCGTCCGGTGCGCACGAAAATATTTCTGCGTCTTCGTTTATCGAAAGATTCTTTTTCCGTTTCTACTCCGCAGGCTCAAAACGAAAAAGAAAATTCGCGTGGCGTTCACGGCGTGGAACGTTTCGATGTGGAAATATCACAGCGTTTATACGCTCATGGAAAAAACCGAGCGCTTCGAACCGTTCGTCGTGCTGTGTCCGAGCCCGGGACGGCAACTCGAAACGCGGGAACGCGATCTCGCGGAAATGCGCAGCGTATTCTCCGAACGCGGCTATAAAATCCACGAGAAAATTTTATGGGAAGGCAAAACAGGTCTTGATTTCGGAAGGGATTTTCACGCGGACATCGTGTTTTTCACGCAACCGTATTCTCCGGATAGGCTTACCCGACACATTTACGACAAGATTTTCTGCTACTGTCCTTACGGGTTCACGTCCGTCGAGGCGGAGAAGTGGCAGCACAACAATTTCATGCAGCTCATCGCCTGGAAAATCTTTTCCCCCACACAGGAGACCGTGAATGCGGCGGCGTCATGCACGATAAACCGCGCGAAAAACTGCGTCGTCTCTGGCTACTCGTTCGGCGACGAACTTTCGTCCCGAAACGCGGCGGCGAAATCCGTCTGGAAAAAATCCACGGGAACGCCGAAGCGCATCATCTGGGCACCGCATTTTTCGATTGTGGAAAAAAGCTTACTCCGTCTGTCGAATTTTCTCCGCCTTCATCAGACGATGCTGGAACTCGCGGAAGAATTTCGAGGACGCGTGCAGTGGGCGTTCAAGCCGCATCCGTTTCTCCTGTCGACGCTGAGCGAGCTGGAATCCTGGGGACGGGAACGCGCCGAGGCTTATTTCGAAAAATGGAAAAACATGGAAAACGGACAGCTTGAACTCGGCACCTACGTCGATCTGTTCACGCAATCCGACGCGATCATTCACGACTGCGGCTCGTTCACGATCGAATATCTTTACACAAAAAAACCGGCAATGTACCTGATGATTCCCGGGCGAGAACGACCAGCGGATGCGCTGGGATACGAAGCGCTGGAATGCTATTATCAAGGCTCGGGAAAAGAGGAAATCCGCGCGTTCATCGAAAACGTCGTGCTCGGCGGGAATGATCCGAAGGCATCTGCACGGGAACGCTTTTACGAAAAACACTTGCGCCCGCCGAACGGGCAAAGCGTCGCGCAAAATATTTTGGACGAAATCGAACGCGATCTCGGTCGGGAAAAATAACGTCGCGCAAAACGACATTTTTATGGCGGACTCTCTGCGGGAAAAATCTGTGCGCGGCGTGGCGTGGAGCGCGATCGAACGCTTTTCGCTGCTCGGAATCCAGTTTCTGGTTCAAGTCGTTCTGGCGCGCCTGCTCACGCCTGCGGATTACGGAATCGTCGGAATGCTCTCCGTTTTTCTCTCGATTTCGCAGACGTTCATCGACAGCGGCTTCACAAGCGCGTTGATTCAAAATCAGAGACGCACGGAAAGAGATTTCTCGACGGCGTTTTTCTTCAACGCGTTCGTCTCCGTGTTCTTTTACGGGTTGCTCTTCGCGGGAGCGCCGCTCATCGCGGATTTTTACGAGTTGCCGCAGCTCGTTCCCGTAACGCGGGCAATCGGACTTTCGCTGATTTTTTCGGCGTTTTCCGCCGTTCATCGCACGCAGTTGCAGATTCGCATGGACTTCAAGACGCAGGCGAAAGCGTCCCTGAGCGCGGTCTTGTTTTCGGGAGCCATCGGAATCGCGCTTGCGTATCTCGGATTCGGCGTCTGGGCACTGGTCGCGCAGACGCTCGTCAACACGGGCGCGAATACGCTCCTGCTCTGGTTTTTCGTGCGTTGGCGTCCGACGCATTTTTTCTCGTTCGCGTCGTTTCGTCCGATGTTTTCCTTCGGGTCAAAGCTGTTAGCGTCCGGGCTGATGCATACGATTTACTCCAATCTTTATCCGCTTGTCATCGGGAAAATTTTCTCTGCGGCGGCACTCGGTTTTTATTCGCGCGCCGGACAAATGGCGCAGCTGCCCGCCGAGACGTGTTCGAGCGTCTTGAGCCGAGTGGCGTTCCCGCTTTTGGCGACGGTGCAAAACGACGACGAACGGCTCAGCTACGTCTACCGCAGATACTTGCGCGTTTCGGCGAGCCTGATCGTTCCCGCGATGTTATGGCTCTGCGGACTCGCCCGCCCCGTCGTGACGCTTCTTCTCGGAGAAAAATGGCTTCCCGCGGTTCCGCTCACGCAGATACTCTGCCTCGCGTGGATGATAGATCCGATTACGCGAATTAATCTGAATCTGCTTTACGTCAAAGGCAGAACGGATTTGGTTCTGCGGCTCGAAATCATCAAAAAAATCACGGCGACGGCGATTCTCTTCGCCTCTCTGCCGTTCGGGCTGATCGGGCTCTGCGCCGGACGCGTCGTTTATTCGCAAATTTCTCTGACGATGAACACGTATTACACGGGAAAATTTCTGAAAATGACCTATTGGCGGCAGATACGCGAAGTGCTCCCGATTTACGCGCTCGCTGGAGCAGCGGCAACCGTCGCATTCGCGGGAACGCTTTTCATCGAAAGCGCGTGGCTGCAGATCGCCGCGGGAACGATTGTCGGCGGCGGAATTTATCTGCTCGGAGCGTATCTTCTTAAATTCGACGTTTTGGATGAAATCCGCCGCGTCTCGGAAAAAATCAGGGCGCGGCTGTTCAAATACCGAAAATAATGTTCGTTCCCGCCGCGACTCCGGGTTTCGACGAAAAAAAAAGAGCGTTCCCGAGAAATAAAACGCGATTCCGTTCACGCGCGGAAATTCAGGCGCATCTGGTCGGCGACGGCGAGGCAGTAAAGCGCGGCGGTCGGCACGCGGAGAACAAGTTTGCCCAATCGCGCGGGAAGAAATCCCGCCGCGCGCGCCGCCGCATATTCTTCCGGAGAAAAATCGCCCTCCGGACCGACGAGCCAGAGAATTTTTTTCGGCGGCGAGGCGCGGAAAGCGCGTTCGATTTCGCGGCAGGAACGCGTTCCCGCTTCGAGGCTCGCCGTCAGTTTCAGCGTTCCCGCCGAAGCGTCGTCCGCCGCCGCCTTCTTCCAAAAATCAGCCGCCGAGCTCACGGGAAAAATTTCCGGCACGAACGGATTCCCGCACTGCTTGCACGCCTCGACGGCGATTCCGCGCCAACGTTCGCGTTTGTGCTCGGCGCGCGCGGCGTCGAGCTTCACTTCCGTGCGCGACGAAACGAGCGGATAAAATTCCGCGATTCCGATTTCCGTCGCCGCGCGGACGATGTCGTCCGCGAGCGCGCCTTTCGGCAACGACAGCGCGAGTGCGAGACGGCATTGCGGCGGCTCGGCGCGTTCCCGCGATTCGACGGAAATTTCCAGCGCTTTCGCGTCCGCAGAAATCATGTGCCCAGTCCACGCGTTCCCGCGACCGTCGAACGCCGTTATCGGCTCGTCCGCACGAACGCGCAACACTTTGACGAGATGAAAACTTTCCTCGCGGGAAAGCGTGAGCGTTTCCGCATCTTCGGGAACGGGAAAAGGATGATAGGCGCGCATTTTTTTTCAGATGAAAAGCGAACGTTTTTTCTTCGGACGGCGACGGGGTCAATCCCGCATCGCTTCGGAGGCGGTCTTGAAGTGAAGTTTGACGAATTCGCCGAAGCGCTCGGCGCCGAATTTTCTGAAAATTTCCCGCGCCGCTTTTTTTGCGTCGCTTCCGGAGCCTTTGGGAATGTGCGTTCCCGCGTGTTCTCCGATTCTTTCGAGTTCCCGCACATACGCCGCGCGCGCGACGATCGACGCCGCCGCGACGACGGGATCGCTCTCCGCCTTCGTGCGCATCTGCAGGTTGAAATCGATGCCGCCGCGCGCGAGTTCCCGCTGCACGATCGGCGATTTCGAAAACTGGTCGAGCAGCCCCCACGCCGGCATTTCCGCGCCGCGTTCCCGCACGTCGGCGAGCGCTTCCTTCAGCGCGAGAAAATGCAGATGCCCGAGCAGCGCGTTCAGATTTCCGAATTTCGGATAGAGGGTATTGTATTTTTCGATACGCGCGAACGCCGTCTTCACCGTCGTTCCCGCCGTGCCGCGAATCATTTTTTCCAGCTCGAAAATCTTCTTGTCCGACGCGATCTGCTTGGAATCGCGCACGCCCGCCGCGAGCCATTTTTCGACGGCGTTTTTTCCCGCGACGACGCACGCGGAAACGACGGGACCGAACAGGTCGCCCTTTCCGGATTCGTCCAGCCCCGCGTGCGTCTCAAACCACTCCGGATTGAGAACCGCGTCGTAGCCGAGCCGCGCGACGCCCGTAATCTGCGGCTCCAACACGTCGCGCACGAAATCTTCCGTGCCTTTGCCGGAAACGACGACTTTCCCCGACGTGTAGGCGACGACGTTCACGCCGCGCGATTTCGCCTTGAATGAAAAAACGGAATACGGCGTTTCCGTCGCCTCGAACGCAGAATTTCCCGCGCACCATTCGCCGAGTGCGGCGATCTGCCGTTCGTCGAGCGCAAGCGTGTAGAGCGAAAGTTTTTTTTCCGCGGGAACGCCTGCCGGCGATGTCGTTTTTTTTGCCATAAAAATTATGCGATGTTTCCGTTCGGCGACGCGAGCGCGGCGACGGAACTTTCAAGAAAATCCGCGAGCGCAGTTTCCGTGCGGCTCGGAGAAAAACGCTCCTGCACGCGCGTCGCGCCGTCTGCGGCGGTCAGTGCCCATTCTTCCGGCGACATGCGCACGACGAGATCGCTCATCAGCCGTGCCGTCTCCGGCGCGCGGACGTTGAACAGCAACGGCGATTCCGGAGAAGCGAGATCCCGCGTTTCGTCCGTCTGCGACGCAAAGACGAGGCAGCCGCACGACATTGCCTCCGCGACTTCTAACGGGAACGCGCTTTCGTCTTTCGGCACGAAAATGTAAAGCCCGACGCGGTGAAGAAAATCCGCCGCGCGGCGTTCCCTCGGAATTTTCCCGATGAAGGAAACGCGCGAGGTGAGCGCGGGAACGGCGGCGATTCGGGAACGGAGCTTCGCCGCGTCCGGCGAATCGCAATCGCCCTCCAAAAGCAGGCGCATATTCGGCTCGGAAAGAAAGTGCCGCGAAAAAACGTCGAGCACGACGAGAACGCCGGAATTTTCGGAAAATCCGCCGTCCCAGCCCCAGACGCGGGAACGCTCCGGCGACGTTTCCGCGAACGGGAACAGCGCGCCGTCCACGGCGGGCGGGATCACGGCAGAACGTTCCAGATTCGGGAACGCCGAAACGTTGCGCTCCCGCAGGTTTTCCGTCGCGAAAATCGCCGCGCGGACGGAACAGAAATTTTCAGGCGATGGATTGCTTTCGCCGTAAAGCGAACGGATCAGCGCGGCGGCGATCAGCGTCGGCGGAAACAGCGCGTGGCGGCGTTTCCGCGCGAGCATCCAGAACGGATCGCACTGCGGATAATTCCTCGGCCAATCCGAATCGACCCACGGAATCGGCGCGCGTGCCTGCGCGAGCGCGAGCATCCATTCCAGCGCGGAAAGCCCGTCCGGATTCAGAATCAATAGCGCGTTCCCGCGACGCGCCATCTTCGCGACTTCTTCCGCCGCCGCCACGGAACGCGCCGAAAGCGTCCGATAGCCGCGCCACAATTTCGCGTCGTCGGAATCGCCTTTCATACGCGACAAAATAGGCGAAAAATCCTCTGCGGGAACGGCGCCGTCGAAACGCCCGCAGAACCGCCGCAGCGTCCATTCGCGAGAACGCGCGATGCTGTCGAGCATCGAGAACGCGGACGACGCGAATGCGCCGCTTCGGGAATCCGGCGGGAACGCGTTCGAGAGGCAGACTGTCCGCAACTTCGGCATTGCCGAAAAGGTTTACGTTTTGCAAAGAAAACGCAACAAAATATCCGCAACAGTAGAAATTTCGCCGAAAATATTTTGAAAAAAAGCCAGACCTATTCCTTCGCATTGGAGAATCTCGGCGAAGCGGCGACGTATGCTTCCTACGGCGTCATCTTCAATTCGGTTGACACTTCCACGTTGAGTGGCGGCGCAAGCATTAAAGCAGAGATCACCAACATCACGTTTTCGGCGACTGCGATTCCGGAACCGAGCGCGTTCGGCTTGCTCGCGGGCGCGGGAACGAATTTTTCTCGCGGGAACGCGCGGGAACGGCTTAGATTTTTCCGGTTTATGAGTGCTGAAATCACCGAACCTTTTTCCGGATACATTTTCGACTGCGACGGCACGCTCGCCGCGTCGATGCGCCTGCACCACGGCGCGTGGGAACATTCTGTGCAACGGCAGGTCGGCGAAAACTGGGCGTTCCCGTGGAAATTTTTCTGCACGCTCGGCGGCATGAGCACGGCGGCGACGATAGAAATTCTGGAAGCGCGCTACGGCTTCAAAATCAGCATAGAAAAACTGCTTCCAGACTACCACGCGTATCTCGAAAAACATATACGCGAAACGCCGCCGATTCCGGAGGTCTGCGCGTATGCGCGGCGGCTGTCGGCGCGCGGGAACGCGAAGCTCGCCGTCGCTTCGGGCGGATTCCGCAAGGAAGTCCGCGAAATCCTGCGCGCGATCGGCATGGCGGACATTTTTTCGGTCGTCGTAACGTCGGAAGACGTGAAAAACTGCAAGCCCGCTCCGGATCTTTTCCTGCTCGCGGCGGAAAAGCTCGGCGTTCCCGCGGGCGAATGCCTCGTTCTCGAGGACAGCCCGAAAGGCTTCGACGCGGCGAGTGC
>CAZWIK010000018.1:8746-12243 GCA_964633895.1 uncultured Enterobacteriaceae bacterium
AATACGGGCAACATCGGGCGAATGTGCGCGATAACGCGTTCCCGCCTGCACCTGATTCACCCGCTCGGATTCACGATTACGGACGCGCATCTGCGCCGCGCTGGGATGGATTACTGGAAATCGCTCGACGTCGCGCACCACGAAAACTGGGACGCGTTTCTGGCGTTCCCGCAGCGTCCGACTCGCCTCTGGTTGCTCACGACGAAAGCGGAAAAAGGGCTTTGGGACGCGGATTTCCGCGACGGCGACGGGCTGGTCTTCGGGAATGAGGGACACGGCGCGCCCGCATGGCTGCACGAATTCGTCGGCAAGGATTTTGAAATAAAAATTCCGCAGCCGGCGGAAACGTTGCGTTCGCTCAATCTTTCCACCGCCGCCGGCATCGCGACTTACGAAGCGCTACGCCAGATCACGCGCGGGAAATGACGCGCGGGAACGCGTTTTTCTTCGCGCGGGAACGCCGACGCAAAAATTTCCGGTTTACAACGGGAACGGGAATGTTCAAAATGCGCCTTTCTCTTTTTCACAGAACGGACGCGGTGTTCGTTCGGGGAGAAAAAACAAAACAACCAACCCTGCGGGAACGCGAAAATTTCCGCAGGCAAAGAAAGTCAAATACATCAATGTCATCCGTAATGGAACAGCTGCTCGCTGAAAGCAGCTTCGGAACGCTCACGCCGGGCTCGATCATCAAGGGCACGGTCATCGAAATTCGCCAGAACGACGTCGTCGTCGACATCGGCGGAAAATCGGAAGGGGTCGTTCCCGCAAGTGAATTCGCCGACATTTCAGAAATTCAGATCGGCGACGAGATCGAAGTCTATCTCGAAAAAACCGAAGACCGCAACGGCGCTCCCGTCATTTCCTATGACAAGGCGCAGCAGAAGAAAAACTGGGAAACGATCGTCGCCGAATGCAAGGAAGGCTCCGTGCTTCCGGGTCGCGTGAAGGCGAAAGTCAAAGGCGGGCTCATCGTCTCGATGGGCATCGACGCGTTTCTTCCGGCTTCTCAGATCGACGTTCAGCCGCCGAAGAATCTCGATCAGTACATCGGTCAGACTTACGACTTCAAGGTTCTGAAAATCAATCTCGACCGCAAAAACATCGTCATTTCCCGCCGCGAACTCATCGAAGAACAGCGCAACGAAAAACGCCGCGCGCTTCTCGAAGAAATCAAGCCGGGCGACATCCGCCGCGGCATCGTGAAAAACATCACGGACTACGGCGCGTTCATCGATCTGGACGGGCTTGACGGTCTGCTCCACATCACGGACATGAGCTGGGGCCGCATCTCCCACCCGAAGGAAGTGCTTTCCATCGGCGAAGAAATCAACGTGATGATCATCGAAGTCGACCGCGAGCGGGAACGCGTTTCGCTTGGGCTCAAGCAGTGCTCGGCGAACCCGTGGGAATCCATCGAAAAGAAATATCCGGTGGGCACGAAAGTTCACGGGAAAGTCGTCAATCTCGTTCAATACGGCGCGTTCGTCGAAATCGAACAGGGAGTCGAAGGTCTCGTTCACGTCACGGAGCTTTCCTGGACGAAGCGCATCGCGAAACCGAGCGACGTTCTTAAAATCGGTCAGGAAGTCGACGCCGTCATTCTCGGCATCAACAAGGACGAGCAGAAAATTTCTCTCGGCATCCGCCAGCTCGACCCGAATCCGTGGGACATGGTTCGCCACAACTATCCGGTGGGCGCGCGCGTTCACGGAAAAGTCCGCAATCTCACGACGTTCGGCGCGTTCGTCGAACTCGAAGAAGGCATCGACGGCATGGTTCACGTTTCCGACATGAGCTGGACGCGCCGCATCAATCATCCGGGCGAAATGCTCAAAAAAGGCGACGAAGTCGAAGCCATCGTTCTCGACGTGGACGTCGACCAGCAGCGCATCGCGCTCGGCATGAAGCAGACGCAGGACGACCCGTGGGCGGACATCGACCGCAAAATTCACATCGGCGACATCGTTTCCGGCAAAGTCACCAAGATCACGGCGTTCGGCGCGTTCGTCGAACTCGAAGGCGCAATCGACGGTCTCGTCCACATCTCCCAGATCGGCGAGGAACACGTGGAAAGAATCAAGGACGTGCTCAAAATCGGTCAGGAAGTTTCCGCGCGCGTCATCAAAATCGACAAGGACGACCGCCGCGTCGGGCTTTCGATCAAGGCGGCGAACTACGATCCCGCGCAGCTTCAGGCGGAAATCCGCGCCTACGACCGCATTCGCGGACATTCCGGCGAACGTGGCGGCTCGACTTCCGCGACGACGTCGTCTTCCGGCGACAAGGGCTTCGGCTCTCTCGGCGACCTGCTCGACAAAGCGTCGTTCTAAAAAACCGAATTTCCGAAATTCGGAACAAAAAAAAGGGCGTTCCCGCGCGGGAACACCCTTTTTTTTTAATCTGAACGAAAAACAAATTTCGCGCAAATTTTCCGCGGGAACGTCCACGCGTTTCCGCGATTTCCGCGCCCCGCCCCACGTCAGCGGAACATCACGACGGGAACGAGGCAGCGGCGCACCAGTTCCGTCGTCGTGCTTCCGATGATGAACTGACGAATGCGGGAATGCCCGTAAGCGCCCATCAGCAGCGCCGTGATTTCGTTTTTGATGACGTATTGCTCGATCGCTTCTCCCGCCGCGCCGGAAAGCACTTGGCAAACCGGCTTTTTGTCCGAGCCTTGGAAAATCGATTCCGCTTCGATCAGCACTTTTGACGCGTCGGATTCCGCGCCCTGCTTGGCGACGCTCACGACGTGAATTTCGCACTGCGGGAACGCGCGCGTCCTCGCGAGCCAGTTCAGTGCCTTGCCCGCGCTCGCGCTCCCGTCGTAAGCGAGAAGAATTTTCTTCTGCTCGATGAATTTGCGGTTTGCGACGAAGCAAGGCAGGCGCGACGCGCGAATGACGCGCTCCATGTTTGAGCCGAGCTGCCCTTTCGCGAAATTCGCGTTCTCGCCGCGTTTGCCGAGCAGAATAAAATCGATGTTCCCGCGCTGGTTTTCAAATTCGTCGATGCAGTCCGCGAGCAGACCGGAACGGTGCTCGAACTCGACGTTCCCGCCGATGCCCGCGTCCGCGAACTGCTTCTTCACGTAATCGCCGATGACTTTCGCCTTGCTGCTTTCGATTTCCTTCAACTGCGCCGTCAGTCCGAGATACGGCTGCGTGCCGAGCGTGCCGCCGAAATCGGCGATCAGCGGAGTTTCGTATTGCCAAAGCTCGGACACGTAAAGCGCCGTAACCTTGGCGTCAAGCTGCTTCGAGAGCCAAACCGCATACTGCGTGCAAACTTGCCCGTAGCTTGAACCGTCAACGCAAACGAGAATATTTTTCATTGCGGAAAACCTTTCATTTCGGGGTTGATGTTGTTTGTTTTCTACGCCGGAAAGTATACGCAAAAAACGTTCCCGCGAAAGAAAATTTTCGATAAAAACCAAAATGCGCACGCCGCTACGCACGGGAACGCCGCGCGGAAAAACGACGCGTTCCCGCGAG
>CAZWIK010000018.1:12343-17095 GCA_964633895.1 uncultured Enterobacteriaceae bacterium
AAAAACGACGCGTTCCCGCGAGATCGCCGCGCATGGAAGCACGTGATATAATGCGGGAACGATGAAGCTTCACATCAATCCGGGAGCACGCAGAATGCTCTGTTTAGTCGGCGCGATGGCGCTGGGCGGGAGCGTTCCCGCGCTCTGGCGGGCGTCGGGAACGTTTTTCGACAACTACGCCGGCGACTTCGTTCCGCCGATGATCATGCTCATGTTGCTTTTTTCCTTCATCGACGTGAAATTCAGCAGAGAAAGCACGGGCTGGAGCCATGTCCGGATTCCGATTTTCATGGCGGCGCTGGCGACGGCGGCGTATTTCGTCGTCGGAAAACTGACGGGAGACCAAGATTTCGCGATCATGGCGTTTCTGATCGGCATGACGCCGACGGCGAACGCCGCTCCCGTAATCACCGGCTTGCTCGGGCGGCGGGAAGACTACGCAACGGTGAGCGTCGTCTCGACGAATCTTTTCACGGCGTTCGCGCTCGCGCCACTCGTCGCGCTCGTCATCGGCAACGCGATTGAAATCAACACGCTCGCGCTGGCGTGGAAAACGCTGCTTCTCGTCGGCGTACCGTTTGCGCTGGCGTTCTTCTTCCGCAGGTTCTCCGTTCCCGTCGCCGCGTTCATCCGCCGTTGGAAGCGGCTTTCGTTCTATCTCTGGATGTTGATGCTTTTTACGGTCTGCGCGCAAAGTTCCGCCTACATTTGCAGACAGGAAAACCTTTCGCCATTTCTTCTCGCGGAGATTTTCGCGCTTTCCGCCACAATGTGCGCGATCAACTTCACTGCGGGCTATTTTCTGGGCGAGGCGCGTTTTCGGCGGGAATGCTCGCAGTCGGTCGGACAGAAGAACACGATGCTGATGCTTTGGGTCGGGCTCGCGTTCTTCAATCCGATCGTCGCGCTCGGTCCGACGTTCTACGTCGTCTGCCACAATTTGTGGAACTCGTGGCAGCTTCGGAACGCAGACAAAAACGCGACGACGATTCGTTAATTGATGATTGAAAACCGGTTTCCGACAAGTAAAAATCCCGCGCAGTTCTTATGAGCGAACATCCCTTCATCTCCTCGGAAAAAGCGAACGAACTCGCCGAAAAATTCGGCACGCCGATTTACGTCTACGACGAAAAAACGCTGCGCGGGAACGCCGCCGCCTGCCTCGCGTTCCCGAACGCGTTCGGGCTGACCGTGCGCTTCGCGATGAAAGCCTGCCCGACCGCCGCCGTGCTCAGACTTTTTCTCTCGCTCGGTCTGCACTTCGACGCGTCCAGCGTCCATGAAGTCCGCCGTGCGATGCTCGCGGGCGTTCCCGCGGAAAAAATTTCGCTCTCGACGCAGGAACTTCCCGAAGATTTCGCGGACGTAATCCGCCTCGGAATCAAGTTCAACGCGTGTTCCCTCAACCAGCTCGAACGCTACGGGAACGCTTTCCCGAGAACGAAGGTCGGCGTCCGCTTCAATCCGGGAATGGGTTCCGGCGGCACGGGAAAAACGAACGTCGGCGGGCCGGATTCGTCGTTCGGCATCTGGCACGAATACGCGGGAACGCTCGAGGAAATTCTGAAAAAACACGATCTGACGCTCGAACGCATTCACACGCACATCGGTAGCGGGAGCGATCCCGCCGTCTGGCAGAAAGCAGCGTTGCAATCGCTCGGTCTGGTGCGCCGCTTCAAATCCGTCGAAACGCTCGATTTCGGCGGCGGATACAAAGTCGCGCGCGTTCCCGGCGAAAAGACGACGGATCTGCAGGAGTGCGGTGCTCCCGTGCGCGACGCCGTCGTGAAACTCGCGGAAGAAACCGGACGCCGGCTCCATTTCGAAATCGAGCCGGGAACGTATCTCGTCGCAAACGCGGGAGCGATTCTCGCGCGCGTGCAGGATCTCGTCGACACCGGCGCGGCGGGGCGCAAATTCATCAAACTCGATTCCGGCATGACGGATCTGCTCCGCCCCGGTCTTTACGGCGCGCAACACCCGATTTTTCTCGCGAAAAAATCCGGACGCGCCGTTCCCGCGGAAACGGAAGAGCGCGTCGTCGTCGGGCACTGCTGCGAATCCGGAGACCTCGTCTCCTGCGCGGCGGGCGAACCGGAAACGCTTGCCGCGCGGACGTTCCCGCGCGCGGAAATCGGAGATTTCTGCATCATCGGCGGCGCGGGCGCCTACTGTTCGGCGATGTCCGCGAAAAACTACAATTCGTTCCCGGAATCCGCCGAAGTTCTGATCGGCGAAAACGGCGACGCGCGGCTCATCCGCCGCCGGCAGACGTTGGAACAAATCGTCCAAAACGAGCTTCCGTGAATCGCTCCGATACCATTGTTTCCGTTTCCGCGAAAAAGCGGCGCGACGGCTCATTTTTTCTTCTCGCCAAGAAAAAAGGCGGGGAGTAGTCTTCGCCGAATGTTCGCTTTCCGCAGCAAAAAATCTGCACCGTCTCGACAACCGCCGGTATTCGTCGAGCGCGACGCCGTGGCGGGAAAGCTCGTCGTCCGCACGTCCGGCTCGTGGTCGATCGCGCAGGGGCTTTCCGACGCGGGAACGCTGGAAAAGGCGCTGTCGGCGGGAACGGACGGCGCGAAAACGCTGGACTTCGACTGCTCCGGCGTGTCCGACTACGATTCGAGCCTGATCTGCTGGATTTTGAAATGCGTGAGCCTCTGCCGCGCAAAAGGCGTCGAGGCAAATCTGGATTCGCTTCCGGAAAACATGCGCCGGCTGGCGACGCTCGCGCTCGGAACGCGCGGGAACGCCGCGCAACCGCGACGCGGCATTCACGAGGAAAATATTTTTTTCCGCATCGGGGAACGCGTCACGACCATTGCGGACAACTTTTTCCGCCAGCTCGATTTTCTCGGAGAAACCGTCTGCGCGTTCGGGCGGTTTTTCCTCGGGAAGGCGCGCTGCCGCCGGCGCGACACGCTGTATTTCATTCAATGCTGCGGGATCGACGCGCTCCCGATCATTTCGCTGATTTCCTTCATCACGGGAATGATTCTCGCCTACATCGGCGCGATGCAACTTGAACGCTTCGGCGCGATCATCTACGTCGTCAGCCTCATCGCGATCGCGATGTTCCGCGAAATGGGCGTAATCATGGCGAGCGTGATCATGTGCGGGCGGACGGGTTCGGCGTTCGCGGCGCAGATCGGCAGCATGCAGGCATCGGAAGAAATTTCCGCGCTGCGCGTTCTCGGCATCAACCCCGTGGATTATCTCGTGCTCCCGCGCATTATCGCGCTGACGCTGATGCTGCCGCTGCTCACGCTTTATTCCAACGTCGTCGGGCTAATCGGCGGCTTTGCCGTCGTCTCGCCCATGGGCGTAACGCTTGACCAGTTTTGGAACATGACGGTGATGACGATGAGTCTGAATCATCTTTTCTGCGGACTGGTGAAAAGCGTGGTCTTCGGCTGGCTCGTCGCGTGGGCGGGTTGCTACCGCGGAATGGTCGCGGGAAAAAGCTCGCTCGACGTGGGTGAAGCCGCGACGTCCGCGTCCGTGCTCGGCATCACGCTGATCGTCATCGGAGACGGCATCTTCGCCGTGCTCTTCAACATTTTGGGATTCTGACGCGCCATGAAAAACGATTCGGGAAAAACGCCACTCATCGACGTCCGCAAGCTGACCATGGCTTATGGGAACGAACCGCCGATCATGCGCGATCTGACGTTTTCCATCATGCCGCGGGAAATTTTCATCATCATGGGCGGGAGCGGTTGCGGAAAATCCTCGTTGCTGCGGCATCTCATCGGTCTGCAACAGCCTCGTTCCGGAGAAATTTTTCTTTTCGAGAAAAGTCTGCAAAAAAGTTCGCCGCGGGAACGCGACGGGTTGCTGCGGCGCATTGGCGTGATGTATCAGGGCGGCGCGCTCTGGTCGTCGAAGACGCTGCTCGAAAACGTGATGCTCCCGCTCGAAGAATACACGACGCTGAACGCGCGGGAACGCGTCGAAGTCGCGCACTACAAGCTTTCCCTCGTCGGGCTTGCGGCGGCGCAAGACAAATATCCGGCGGAGATTTCCGGCGGCATGGCGAAACGCGCGTCGATCGCGCGCGCGATCGCGCTCGATCCCGAAATTCTGTTTTTCGACGAACCCGGCGCGGGGCTGGATCCGATCGCGTCGAAAGAACTCGACGACCTGACTCTGAACCTCCGCGATTCGCTCGGGACGACCGTCGTCATCGTCACGCACGAGCTGGACAGCATTTTCGCCGTCGGCGACCGCGCGCTTTTCCTCGACGTCAGAACGAAGACGGCGGGAGCGATCGGCGCGCCGCGGGAGCTGCGGGAAACGGCGCGCGAGGACATCCGCTACTTCCTTTCCCGCGCGGGAACGCTGACCCTTTGATTTTTTTCAAAAAAAAGAAAAACACCGAATCCGAATTTCATCCATGAGTAAATCTGCCAACAAAACCGCAATCGGCGCGTTCGTCGCCGTGTTCGCGATCCTGCTTTTCGCGGGAGTCGTCTTTTTCGGAAGCATCTCGTTCAACAACGACACGACGCAATACGTCATTTATTTCGAAGATTCCGTGAACGGTCTCGACATCGGCTCCGCCGTGAAATTCAAAGGCGTCAAGGTCGGTAGCGTCAAAAGCATCAAGCTACATCTCGAAGGGCAGCATCCCGACGACCTCGCGATTCCCGTCGTCGTCGAAATCGAAAACGCGTTCTCCGGCGAAAAATCCGAGCATTTCGACAAGGAAAGATTCGACGAAGTGATCCGGCAGGGGTTGCGCGCGAG
>CAZWIK010000018.1:17195-34293 GCA_964633895.1 uncultured Enterobacteriaceae bacterium
AGCATTTCGACAAGGAAAGATTCGACGAAGTGATCCGGCAGGGGTTGCGCGCGAGGATTCAGCTCTCGAGCATCGTCACGGGATTGCTCTACGTCGATCTCGACTTCGTTCCCGGCTCGCCAGTCATTCTCCGCGGGGACGGAAAATCCGTCGATCTGCCGGAAATTCCGACGCTCCCGTCGAATACGGCGCAGATGATGAAAGCCGTCACGCTGATTTTGGAAGACCTTTCGACGGCGGATTTCTCCGCGCTTTCCGCGCAAATGAAAAAAACCATCGCCCGCCTCGACGAGGGAATCGCCGAAGTCGAATTTGAAAAAATCAACGACAACGTCGTCCGCCTGACCGATCTCGCCGCCGCGCTACTCGAAGATCCGGAGCTGAAAAAAACGGTCTCAGGGCTCAATCGCCTCATCGCCGACATCGACGCGCTTTCCGAAAACATCTCCGACCAAGTCGATCCCGTCGCGCTCGAAATCAAGACGAGCCTCGCCGAGCTCCGCACGACGCTTTCGGAAATCAGCGGCGCGGTCAGCAGGTTCCAGAAGGCGATGAAACCGCAGCAAGGCTCGATCGGGCAGGAGCTCAACGACGCGCTCGTTCAGATCAACGACGCCGCGCGCGCCGTGCGGGCACTCGCCGAATACTTGCAGCTCAACCTTTATTCTTCCGGCGAAGAAAATCCGAACGCCGCGCCGAAAAAATGATCGCGTTTTCACCAATATTTTTTCCAAAAAAAAAAGAAAAACATGAAAATTTCAAAAAAAATCTTCCTTCCCGCCTGCGCCGCGATTTCGCTGCTTCTGTTCCCGTCCTGCATCGGTCCGTTTTTTTCGGTGTTCCCGAGCGACGCGGAAAAAAATCCGCCGAGGCATTTCGTGCTTTCTGCGGGAACGCCCGACGCCGGAGCGCAGGGCGAAATCCGCCCGATTCTTTTCGAACGAATCACCGTTCCCGCCTATCTCGACGTGCCGCAGATCGTTACCGGCGACGGGCTCGAAGTCCGCAAAAGCGAAAGGAACCGCTGGGGCGAACCGCTCGCCCGCGGCGTCGCCCGCGCGCTTGAACTGAGAACGGCGGCGGCACTCGCGGGAACGCCCGCGGCGGCGGTTTCCGGAAAAAGTGCCCGCGTCGCGCTCTCTCGCTTCGACGGAACGCCCGACGGGAACGTCGAAATTTCCGCCGTTTACACGCTGACGACGGAAACCGACGCGGGAACGGAAAGCGCGTCGCGCCGCTTCGACGCCTCCGTCAAAGTCGAGGCACCCAACGACTTCGCGGCTTACGTCCGCGCGCTCGATTCCGCGCTGGAACTGCTCGCGCGCGACATCGCCGCGCAAATCCGCCGATAAACGCGTTCCCGCACATCAGAAAAAGAGATACGAGAATGGTTCAGCCGACACCGACGGACAATCCGAACCTGCTTTACAGCACGGCGACGGGCGAAATTTGCCTCGACCTGCCCTCGCCTTACATCCCGCACAAGGCGACGGGTCTCCTCCATCTCCCGCGCTTCATCGCGAAAATCCGGAAGCATCTCGCGGGAACGCTGCCAAAGTCGTATCAGCGCAACTTTTGCAGGGGCTTCGACCGCTTCCTCTGCCTGCATCTCGGCGTCGATCCGCAAGCCGTCGTCGACGCCGTGCAAGAATGCGGAAACGACGAGGAAAAACTCGACGCTCGGTTGCTCGAAATTTTTCCGAAAGAGCTTCGCGTCGCGAAATGGAACCGCGAATGCGTTCAAAAAGGCATGAGCGAAATGGGGCGGGAAGCACTTGAAGACGCCAAGAGAAAAATGGGCGCACTCAATCGCACGGACATCATTTCCTTCGCCGACATGATAGATTTCGACGAACAGCGCATTCCCTGAAAACAATTTTGAAAAGGAAAATTCCGATGACGTTAAAAAACCAGCGCCGGCACCGCCCGAAACCGTTCCCGTCCGATTCTCTCAAACTCGTCTACGCCGATGCCGCGCGCCCGTTGAAACCCGAGGATTTCTTCTCCGAACCCGAAGCCGGAGCGAAACCGGCGGTTACGTCACGGTCCATTCTCCGATACATCGCGCTTCATCAGGGAGTGAACTCTCCGTCGCTCGCGCGCTTTTTCATGAAGACGCTGAAAACGATCAGCCGCTTCACGACGGAACTGCGCTACCGCGACTTCATCGAATTCCGCGGCTCGCTGAACAAAGGCGGCTACTTTCTCAAACCCGCCGGACTGCGCTTCCTCGAACGACCAGAAGAATTCGAGGGATTCCGCCCCACGCGCATGACGGCGGAACTCGTCTATCAATTCATCGTCAAAAATCCAGGAGCGAATCATTTTTCCATCGCCGCCCACTTCCGCCGCACGATCAAATCCGCCACGCGCCACACGCAGCGGCTCCGGCTGAAAAACAAAATCGCCTTCCGCGGCACGCCGCGCAACGGCGGGTTCTACGCCGTTTCCTAAGCCTGCGCGGGAACGCTTCTGAGATTCAACGCCATGTCGGAACACCTGATTTCCGCCCTGCTGACCGCGCGCGGGATAATTTACATCATCGTTTTCTTCGGCGGTTCGATTTTCGTTCACGAACTCGGACACTTTCTCGCGGCGAAAAGCCGCGGGCTGAAAGTCGACCGCTTTTCGATCGGATTCGGTCCGAAACTTTTCGGCTGGAAAGGACGCGGCGAAACGGAATACCGCATTTCCCTGCTCCCGCTTGGCGGCTACGTCTCGATTCCGCAGCTCGCGGAAATGGAGGTGATCGAGGGGAAAACGGAATCTTCCGGCAGCGTTCCCGCGAAAAAGCTTTCGTATGCGGACAAGCTCACCGTCTTCGCCGCCGGCGCGTTCTTCAACGTGCTTTTCGCGGTCGCCTGCGCCGTCGCGCTCTGGATCGCGAAGACGCCGACGACGGAAGGCTTCGCGAGCAACGTCGTCGGGAACGTCGCGCAGACGCTGGAAACGCGCCCGGGGACGGTCGAAGCCTCGCCCGCCGCGAAAGCCGGAATCCGCCCCGGCGACCGCATCGTCGAAATCGACGGCGAGGCGACGGATTCGTTCAAGGACATCACGATGAAAATCGCGCTCGGCACGCGCCGCACGGAAAACGGAACGCCCGCCGCGAAGCTGAAAATCCGCCGCGGGAACGAAGAATTCGACGTCGAAGCCTTTCCCGCGCTCGTCTCTTACAATCCGCGCAGCGGCGATTTCATCCGCACGCTCGGCGTAGAGCCGACGATGCCGCTCGTCATTTCCGACAACGGCGGGAAATTCACGTTGCCCGAAGGCTTCGTCGCCGGAGACCGCATCGCCGCGCTCGATCTGCGCGACGGCGCGGGAGCGCAGCCCGTGTATTGTCTTTCCCAATACGCGGAACTGCTTTCGCGCTCCGACGGAAAAACCGTTTCCGTAACCGTCGAGCGCGGCGTTCCCGCGCGGGAAATCATCGTGCCGCTGACCCCGAAATACGTTCCCGCCGTGCGCGAGCTGGGAAAAATTTCCTTCTCAGAAAACGGAACCGCGCAGGAAATCCGCCTCGTTCCCGCGCCGGACGATCTGAACGATTTTTCAGAAGGCGCGCCGCGAAAAAATCTTGTCGTCCTCAACGCGCTTCCCGAAAATTCCGCCGCGGCGGAAACCTGCGTTCCCGGCGCGAAGCTCAACGCGATCGCCGCCGACGGTCTCGGCATCGTTTCCGTCTCCTCGCCGAAAGACCTTGAACGCCTGTTCTCGCAAAAGCCGCAGGAACTGACGCTTTTTCTCGAACTGCCGAACGGACGCCGCGCGACTGTCGCGCTCGCGGACGCGACGGCAGGCGTCATTCCAGAACAGAAAGTTCTCCGCGCGGGAATTCCTCTCGCGCGTCCGGAAAAATACGTCCGCCAATCGCCGTGGTCGCAGATCGCGGAAGCCGTTTCGCTGACGTATTCTTCGATCGCAAGCCTCGTCAATCCGAAATCCGACATCGGCGTCGCGCACCTCAACGGCATTTTTTCGATCGCCGACACGTATTACGAAATTTCGTTCGACCTGCGCCGCGTCGTGATGCTGACGCTTCTGATCAATGTCAATCTCGCATTTCTGAATCTGCTGCCCATTCCTGTCCTCGACGGCGGACACATTCTTTTCGCCACGATCGAACGGCTTCGCCGCCGCCCGCTCCCGCGCAAAACCGTGTCTTTCGTCCAGACGGTCTTCGTCGCTCTTCTTCTGGCGTTCATGGTGTTCGTCCTGTTGCAGGATTTTTCGCGCACCCGCGGGAACGCCGATCTTCGCGCCGCGCAGCTCGTCGAAAGCCACCAGTATTTCCGCTGAACGTTCCCGCGACACCGACGTTGCGACGCGCCGCGACGGAATTTCCGCTCTGCGGGAACGCTTTTCGCGAAAAAAAAGCGGATTTTTTAAATGTGGACAAACGCCGTGAAAAAAACAACACTTCGTATCGCTTTATTTTTTACATCATGAGCATCAAAATCAAATACCTTGTCCCTGCGATCGCAACGTTTGCCGTCGCCCCGTTCATTTCCGCGTCCGAACCCGCGGCGGAAACCGTTCCCGCGGCGGAAGCCGTTCCCGCGCCCGTCGAAAATATTCGGATTTCGCCGGAACAGCGGCAGCTTTTCCTGCAAGGTCTGGGCTGGCTCATCGCCCAGCAAAGCGGGCTGATTCAAAATCTGGGCATTCCCGCGGACGACGTTCCCGCCGTCGTGGAGGGCTTCCGGCTCGCGTTGCTCGGCGAAGGCAAAGACATTCCAGAAAAAATCATCGGCGAGAACGACGCGTATTCCGTCTTCATCGGCGAGTTGCAGACCGCCGCGGCGGAGAAATTTGCGGCGCAAGCCAAGGCGGAAGCGGAGAAAAACAAGGCACTCGGCGCGCAATTCATCGCGAAAATGCTGGAAGAAGACAAGGGGTTTGTCGCGCTCCCCTCGGGCGTGCTGATAAAAATCGTCAAGCCCGGCGATCCCGCGAAAAAACCGACGGCGCAAGACGTCATTTCCGTGCGCTACACGGGCAAGCTCATCGACGGCGAAATTTTTGACAGTTCGGCGAGCTCGGCGGAAAGCGGCGAACCCGTCCAATTCTCCGCCGGAGAAGGCGAAACGGCGACGCTCCCGCTCAGCGGGCTGATCAAAGCGTGGTCCGAAGTGCTCCCGCAGCTCGGCGTCGGCGGACAATGCACGCTCATCGTTCCCGCGGACTCGGCTTACGGCGACCGCGCCAACGGTCCGATTCCGCCGGGCTCCACGCTCGTTTTCGACATCGAACTCGCGGACATTCCGCAGATTCCGGAAACGGACGCCGACAAGGACGCCGACGAAGAATAATCTGTTCCCCCCGCAAGGAGAGAAAACGCGCGTTCCCGCCGGACGCGCGTTTTTTTCGGGAAAAAGCGTTCCCGCGCCGGCGCGCGTTCCCGCCTCAAATAACCATTTGCCAAGGCGGGCTTTTTTTTATTTAATGCGCGAACTTGTTTACACAATCCGATTACGAAAATAAAAAATAAAATCATGGCAAAAGCGACATCTCCTAAGAAGACGATCAAGACAACGGCTCTGCAGAGCGTTGCCGGGAAATCGGGACAAGAGGCCGTAACCGCATTCAAGCAGTGGGTGCTTTACCACATGCGCTGCACGCTCGCCCGCGACACGAAAACCGCGACTAACCACGATTGGCTCATGGCGGTGAGCTGCGCGATCCGCGACCTTCTTCATCATCGCTTCATCACGACGCAGGAAACGCACGTCGAAAAGAAAGCCCGCCGCTGCTATTACCTTTCCGTCGAATATCTGATGGGACGCCTGCTCCGCAACAATCTTTCGAACGCGGAACTGCTCGAAGTCGCCCAGGACGCGATGCGGGAACTCGGTCTCGACCCCGAAACGATTTTTGCGGAAGAAAAAGACATGGGTCTCGGGAACGGCGGGCTCGGTCGTCTCGCCGCCTGCTTCCTCGACTCGCTCGCGACGCTGGATCTGCCGAGCATCGGCTACGGGATTCACTACGAATTCGGTCTGTTCCGCCAGACGTTCGTCAACGACCATCAGGTGGAAACGGCGGACAACTGGCTGCTCGGCGGCAATCCGTGGCATATCCGCCGCCCATCCCGCCGTCTCGAAGTTCCGGTTTACGGGAACGTCGAGCTTTCCTACGACGAGAACGGCAACTTTCACCCGCGCTGGGTAAACACGCAGACGCTCATCGCCGTGCCGTGGGACATTCCGATCGTCGGTTACAAGGCGAAAACGATCAACTTCCTGCGCCTGTGGGAAGCGAAAGCCACGCGCGATCTCGATTTCCACAAATTCAACGAAGGCGCCTACATCGATGCGATTCGCGAAAAAGCGAGCAGCGAAACGATTTCCAAAGTGCTTTATCCGAACGATAAGACGGCGGTCGGTCGCCAGCTCCGCCTCGTTCAGCAGATATTTTTCGTTTCCGCGTCGCTACAAGACATCATCCGCCGCCACAAAGCGGAAAACGGCACGCTCGATTCGTTGCCAGAAAAAGCCGCCATTCAGCTCAACGACACGCACCCGACGATTGCCATTCCCGAACTGATGCGCCTGCTCGTCGACGTCGAAGGCTACACGTGGGACAAGGCGTGGAGCATCGTGACGAAAATCTTCGCCTACACGAATCACACGCTCCTGCCCGAAGCGCTCGAAAAATGGAGCGTGCCGCTGTTCGAAAAAGTGCTCCCGCGCCATCTCCAGATCATTTACGAAATCAACCGTCGCTTCCTCATCGAAGTCGAAAAGAAATGGCCGGGCAACAGCAGCAAAAAGCGCGAACTGTCCATCATCGAAGAAGGCGATCCGAAACAGGTTCGCATGGCGACGCTCGCCGTCATCACCTGCCATTCCACGAACGGCGTCGCCGCGCTTCACACGAAACTGCTCAAACAGACGCTGTTCCACGATCTGAACGAACTTTATCCGGAACGCTTCAACAACAAGACGAACGGAATCACGCCGCGCCGCTGGTTGCGCTCCTGCAACACCCGCCTTTCCGCGCTCATCGATTCCAAAATCGGTTCCGATTGGACGGCGGATCTCGACCAGCTGAAAAAAATCGAAAAGTTCGCCGACGACGCCGCGTTCCGAAAAACGTATATGGACATCAAGCGCGAGAACAAGGTCGAACTCGCCCGCATCATCAAAAATCTCTGCGGGATCGAAGTCTCGCCCGACGCGCTGTTCGACGTCCAGATCAAGCGTCTGCACGAATACAAACGCCAGCATCTGAATCTGCTTCACATTCTGACGCTGTATCACCGCATTCTGAATAATCCGTCGCTCGACATCGTGCCACGCGTGTTCATCTTCGGCGCGAAAGCGGCGCCGGGCTACGAAATGGCGAAGCACATCATTCACGCCATCAACGCCGTCGCGTCGAAAATCAACAACGACCCGCGCGTCGAAGGCAAACTGAAAGTCGCGTTCATTCCGGATTATCGAGTTTCTCTCGCCGAAAAAATCATTCCCGCAGCGGATCTCTCCGAACAGATTTCCACCGCCGGCAAGGAAGCGTCGGGAACGGGCAACATGAAGCTCGCACTGAACGGCGCGCTCACGATCGGCACGCTCGACGGCGCGAACGTCGAAATCAAGGAAGAAGTCGGCGACGAAAACATCTTCATCTTCGGGCTCACCGTCGAAGAAGTCAAAGCGTTGCGTTCCCGCGGCTACAATCCGTGGGATTATTACAACCGCGACGAAGAGCTGAAAGCCGTTCTCGGCTGGCTTTCCAGCGATTATTTCACGCCGGAAGCGCCGGGATCGCTCTCGCCCGTCGTCCGCAGTCTGCTGGACGGCGGCGATCCGTTCCTCGTCCTCGCCGACTACCGTTCCTACGTCGAATGCCACGAACGCGTCGACAAGGCGTTCCGCGACAAAGACGCGTGGGCGAAATCCGCGATTCTCAACACGGCACGCGTCGGCAAGTTCTCTTCCGACCGCACGATTTCCGAATACGCGAAAGACATCTGGCATCTGCCCGCCGTTCCCGTCAACCATACGGAACTCAGCTGGCGCATCATTTCGGGATAATTCGAAAACCGAAATTTCGCGAAAAAAAGCGCAGGTCGCGGGAACGTCCGCAGCCTGCGTTTTTTTTGAGTCCGTAAAAAGAAAAAGAGCGCGTTCCCGCGACGAGAACGCGCTCTTTTCGCCGATTCCCGCGATCCGTCGGCGAAAATTTTTCTCGCCAGCGGACGCGGGAACGCGCTCCGCCCCTCATTGCCGCGTGTGGAACGTGCGCGAAACGACGTCGAGCTGCTGTTCCCGCGTGAGCTTGATGAAGTTCACGGCGTAGCCGGAGACGCGCACGGTGAGTTGAGGGTATTTTTCGGGATGATCCATCGCGTCGAGCAGCGTCTCGCGGTTGAAGATGTTGACGTTGAGATGGTGTGCGCCCTTGTTCGGATTCGCGCCGAAATAGCCGTCGAGCAGGCTTGCGAGTTTGACTTCGCGCTCCGCGAGATCCTTGCCGAGCGCTCCCGGCACCATCGAGAACGTGTAGGAAACGCCGTCGAGCGAATCGTCGTAAGGCAACTTTGCGACGGACATCATCGACGCGACCGCGCCTTTCGTGTCGCGTCCGTGCATCGGATTCGCGCCCGGCGCGAACGGCGCTCCCGCGCGGCGTCCGTCCGGCGTGTTTCCGGTTTTTTTGCCGTAAACGACGTTCGACGTGATGGTGAGCACGGACTGCGTCGGTAGAGAATTCCGATACGTCGGACATTTGCGGATTTTCGCCATGAAGTTGGACACGAGCGAAACGGCGATTTCGTCCACGCGCGGATCGTTGTTCCCGTAACACGGGAACTCGCCCTCGGTTTCGAAATCGACGATCAGACCGTCCGCGTTGCGGATCGGTTTCACCTTCGCGTATTTGATCGCGGAAAGCGAGTCCGCGGCGACGGAAAGCCCAGCGATCCCGCAAGCCATCGTGCGCAGGATTTCCACGTCGTGCAACGCCATCTCGATGCGCTCGTAGCAGTATTTGTCGTGCATGTAGTGAATGCAGTTGAGCGCGTTGACGTAGGTCTTTGCGAGCCAGTCCTGCATCTTGTCGAAACGTTCCGCGACTTCGTCGTAATCGAGCACGTCCTTGTCGTAAATCGGCGTCGCGGGAGCAACCTGCTTGCCGGAAACTTCGTCGCGTCCGCCGTTGATCGCGTAAAGCAGGGCTTTCGCGAGGTTGGCGCGCGCTCCGAAAAACTGCATCTGCTTGCCGATGCGCATCGCGGAAACGCAGCACGCGATTCCGTAGTCGTCGCCCCAGTGCGGACGCATCAGATCGTCGTTTTCATATTGAATCGACGATGTTTCGACGGACACGCGGGAACAGAACTTCTTAAAGTTGTCCGGAAGATTTTTCGACCAGAGCACCGTGAGATTCGGCTCCGGCGCGGGACCGAGATTGTAGAGCGTGTGGAGCATCCGGAACGAATTTTTCGTCACGAGCGGACGCCCGTCCTCGCCCATGCCGCCGATGGATTCCGTCACCCAGGTCGGATCGCCGGAGAACAGCGCGTTATATTCCGGCGTGCGGATAAAGCGCACGATGCGTAGCTTCATCACGAACTGGTCAATCATTTCCTGAAGCTGCTCCTCCGTTACCGTTCCCGCCTTGAGATCGCGTTCGAAATAAATGTCGAGGAACGTCGAAACGCGCCCGAGGGACATCGCCGCGCCGTTCTGTTCCTTGACGGCGGCGAGGTAGGCGAGATACGTCCACTGCACGGCTTCCCGCGAATCGCGCGCCGGACGCCCGAGCTCGCAGCCGTAGCTTTCGCCCATCGCCTTCAGCTCATTCAGCGCGCGGATCTGCTCCGCCATTTCTTCCCGCAGACGGATGACGTCTTCGACGAGCGTGTCCGCGTGATATTCGTCGTGTTCCCGCTGGCGTTCCGCCGCAAGAAAATCGATCCCGTAAAGCGCGACGCGGCGATAGTCGCCGATGATGCGCCCGCGCCCGTAAGCGTCGGGAAGCCCCGTGATGATGTGCGCGGAACGCGCCTTGCGGATATCCGACGAATACGCGTCGAACACGCCCTCATTGTGCGTTTTGCGGTGTTTTTTAAAAATGTCTTCCGTTTTCGGGCTGAGCGAAAAACCGTAGCTTTCCAGTGCCTGCTTCGCCATGCGGAGACCGCCGTAAGGCATCAGCGCGCGTTTCAGCGGCGCGTCCGTCTGCAACCCGACGATGACCTCCAAATCCTTGTTGATGTAGCCCGGCGCGTGAGACGTGATGGAAGAGACGACTTCTTCGTCCGCGTCGAGCACGCCCTTCGCCGTTTCTTTTTTAATCAGTTCGGAAAGCTCATCCCAAAGCTGTTTCGTCTTGGGCGACACGCCGGAAAGGAATTTGTCGTCGCCCGTGTAGGGCGTGTAATTTTTCTGAATGAAGTCCCGCGTGTTCACGCTCTTCGTCCAGTCGCCGTGAACGAAGCCTTCCCATGCGGCATTCTGGTTTTCTTTTACAGTATCGTGTTCGATTGCCATTTCACTTGTTCGGTTGAGAAGAAATTTGGAATTATTACAACATATATCCGTTTCTTTCCGACGTGGAAAGCCCAAAAGCGCGCTGCCCGCGGGAACCGCTTCCCCACTCGAAAAAAAATCGCCGCGTTCCCGTCGCGCGGGAATCAGCATTGCCGCCGACGCGAAACTGCACGATAATCGCCGCAACAGAAATGAAATTTCACACGCTCGAAGATTTTTCCGTGAGAATGTCGGAAACGGACGCCGCGGGACTTGTCCACTTCTCGCATTTCCTGCGCTGGGCGGAAAACGCCGAAGGCGATTTTTTCCGTAAAAACGGCTTGTCCGTTTTCGAGAAAACGGCGGCGGGAACGTGCGTCGGCTGGCCGCGCGTCGCGGCGGAAATTCGCTTTCTCGCTCCCGCGCGCTACGCGGATCGAATCCGCGTTCGAATCCGTCCGGAAGTGTTCCCGCCGAATGGCGCGCGCAGTATCCGCTGGCGTTTCGAAATTTCCCGCGCGGAAAAAAACGGTTCGGAAACGCCGCTTGCGAACGGCGCATGGACGAGCGTTTTTGCGGAAATCGGCGGGAACGCGGAAATCTCGGTGAAACCGACGCTCCCCTCAGAATTTTTATCCGCCGTAAAATCTTTTTTCTGAACGCCGCCACCCCGCGTTTCTTCGGCGTTCCCGCGGAACAGAGACGCGTTCCCGCAGGGAAAAAAATATTTCCCGCTTGACGGCTCGTCGAAAAATCTTTTTGATTTGCGCTCAAATTCACCGCCACGGGGTGGTAGTTCAGCTGGTTAGAACGCCTGCCTGTCACGCAGGAGGTCGCGAGTTCGAGTCTCGTCCATCCCGCCATTTGAAAACCCGCAGAAATGCGGGTTTTTCTTTTGCGTGATTCCTGCGACGACTCGGCTGCGGCGCGAACGCCGGGCGCAGAAACGGCAAGCCCATTTTTTTTCATTTTATAAAAGCTGTTTTTGTTTCCGCCAAACCGTCGTCGAGTCCGTCCGGCGCAGCAGAAGAGCGTTCCCGCGCGGGAACGCTCTTTTCAAAGATTTCGGTGCGGGAACGCCGAACGCCTCCGGCGGCTATTTGCGTTTCTGATAGAAAATGACGCAAGCGAGCGGCGGCAGATTGATTTCAATGGAAAACGGTCGCCCGTTCCATTCTTTCTTCTCGGCTTTGACGCCGCCGAAATTGCCCTGCCCCGTGCCGCCGTAGCACTCGGCGTCGGAATTGAAAACTTCGGACCAGAAGCCGTCCGCGGGAACGCCGATGCGGTAAGTCCGCTGCACGGGAGTGAAATTGCAGGCGACAACCCAAGTCGTCTTCGCGTCGGCGCTTTTCCGCAGATACGTAAGCACGGAGTTGTCGCCGTCATTTGCATTGATCCACTCGAACCCGCGATAATCCTGGTCGAGCGCGGCGATTTCCGGCTCGGACACGTAGAGTTTGTTCAGATCGCGGACGGCGCGGCGCACGCCCTCGTGGTCGATGTATTTCAGCAAATGCCAATCGAGCGACGCGTCGTATTTCCATTCGTGAGATTGCCCGAACTCGCCGCCCATGAAGAGCGTCTTCTTGCCCGGCCAAGTCCACATGTAGCCGAAAAGCGCGCGCAGATTCGCCGCCTTCGCCGTCATGTCCGACTGCGGCATTTTATTGATCAGCGAAGCCTTTCCATGCACCACCTCGTCGTGAGAAAGCGCGAGCATGAACTTTTCGGAATACTGGTAAAGCATCGCGAAAGTCAGCTTGTTGTGGTTGTATTTGCGGTTGAGCGGATCTTCCTTCATGTAGGCGAGCGTGTCGTGCATCCAGCCCATCGCCCACTTGAAGTCGAATCCGAGCCCGTAATCTCTGGTCGGGCGCGTGACGCCCGCGAACGACGTCGATTCCTCCGCGATCGTGATCGCGCCCGGATGATACTGATGAACGAGCTCGTTCGTGCGGCGGAGAAATTCGATTGCCTCAAGATTTTCCTTGCCGCCGTAGCGGTTCGGAATCCATTCGCCGTCTTTGCGGGAATAATCGAGATAAAGCATCGCGGCGACGGCGTCCACGCGAAGACCGTCCACGTGAAACCGGTCGAGCCATGAAAGCGCGCTCCCGATCAAAAAGCCGCGCACCTCGCAACGTCCGTAGTTGAACACGAGTGTGCCCCAGTCCGGTTGCGTGCCCTGACGCGGATCCGCGTGCTCGTAAAGATGCGTCCCGTCGTAGCCGGCGAGCGCGAACGCGTCGCGCGGAAAATGCGCGGGAACCCAGTCGATGATGACGCCGATCCCGCTCTGATGAAGCGTGTCGATCATCACCATGAAATCTTCCGGCGAACCGTAGCGGTGCGTCGGCGCGTAAAATCCGGTAACCTGATAGCCCCACGACGGCGGGAACGGATACTCCGTCGGCGGGAGCATCTCCACGTGCGTGAATCCCATTTCCCGACAATATTCGGAAAGCTGCTTGCCCAACTCCCGATAATTCAGCGGACGGTTTCCGTCCTCGGGAACGCTCCGCCACGAGCCGAGATGCACTTCGTAGACGGAAACGGGTTTCTTCTGCCAGTCCGAAGCGTCGCGCACCTTCAACCACTTCGCATCTTTCCATTTGTAGCCGGAAATATCGGCGACGATGGACGCGTTGTTCGGCGGCGGCTCGAAAGCAATCGCATACGGATCAATTTTGCAGTAAGGCGTCGGATCCTGCTGATTGAGAATTTCAAATTTGTATTTCGTTCCCGCGCCGACGCCCGGCACGAAAATTTCCCAAATGCCCGACGCACCGAGCATCCGCATCTGATGGTAGCGTCCGTCCCAGTCGTTGAAATCGCCGACGACGGAAACGCGACGCGCCGACGGTGCCCACACCGCGAACGACGTTCCCTTGACGCCGCCGAGATCCCGCACGTGCGAACCCAACTTCATATACACGCGGTGATCGTTGCCCTGATTGATCAAAAACAGATCGTTTTCGGAAATCGTCGGCCAAAACGAATACGGATCGTAAATTTCGCGGATTTCTCCCGAATAACTCTCGACGGCGAGCCGATACGCGAAAATTTCCTTCGAGCGCGGAAGCCAAAGCTCGAAAAATCCGTCTTCGGTGAGCCGCGGCATCGCCGTCCGTTTTTTCGATTTCACATTGACAAGCTCGACGTTCTTCGCGTCGCGGAGATAAGCGCGAACGACGATGCCCGTCTTGTCGCCGAGCATCGCCTGATGCATTCCGAGAAAATCGTGAGGATGCGATTGAACGACGCTGGTGAACGACTGCAATTCAGCTTCGGAGATAATCATGATTCAAGGGGTGAATTTACGAGATGAATTTGACCGGACGAGGGTAAAACAGCCGAAACCGGCGTCCGGCTATGCGCATAGTCTGCCGCGCCGGGCGTTCCCGCGCAAGAAAATAACGCCGCTCGAGAACGGGAAACTGACCCGCGGGAACGCGTGATAGCGGCGTTCCCGCGAGCGCGGCAACGTTCGCTTCGATACGGCGACGCGCCGACGGATTTTTTTTCAAAAAAAATGCGTGAACCCGAGACCGTTCCCGCGCGGGAACGCGGAAGCCTCATTCCGGCTTTTCAAAACGGATCGCGACGGAATGCCCGTGGACTTCAAGTTGCTCCATTTCGGAAAAAGCCCGAACGACCGGCGCCGCCTTGCGCAGCGCGTCCACGTCATACTGCACGAGGCTCGTGCGACGCATGAAATCCGACACCTGCAGACCGCTGAGAAAACGCCCCGTGCGCGACGTCGGAAGCGTGTGCGACGGTCCCGCGATGAAATCGCCGAGTGCCGCCGGAGAATAATGCCCGAGAAGCATCGCTCCCGCGGTCGTGATTTTTTCGGAACAGACGCGTAGCGTTTCCGGCTCCGTTTGAATTTCGAGATGCTCCGGCGCGATGAAATTCGCGACGTTCACGGCGGCTTCGACGGAATCCGCGGAAACGGAACAATAACCCGAAGCCATGATTTCGCGCAGGCGCGCGCCTTTGCGGTAGCGCGACAGCAGTTTTTCGATCGCGGCGTCCGTCGCGTTCAGCACGGTGTCGTCGAGCGCGACGAAATAAACTTTTTCCTTGCCGCTCCCGTGTTCCGCCTGCGTGATGATGTCCGCCGCGACCCACGCCGGATTCGCGGACGAATCGGCGATGACCATGACTTCGCTCGGTCCGGGAAGCAGGTCGATTCCGACTTTGCCGAAAAGCTGGCGCTTCGCTTCGATGACGAACGCATTTCCGGGACCCGCGATTTTATCGACGGGAACGATCGTTTTCGTGCCGAACGCCATCGCCGCGATCGCCTGAACGCCGCCGACGGCGTAAATCTCGGAAACGCCGCAGAGCCGCGCCGCCGCGAGAATTTCCGGAGCGATCGTTCCATCGCGATGCGGAGGCGTGCAGATCACGAGCTCGGGAACGCCCGCGAGCTTCGCGGGAATCGCCGTCATCAGCACCGTCGAACTCAGCGGAACCTGCCCGCCCGGAATGTAAAGCCCGACGCGGCGAATCGGATAAAACATTTCGCCGACAATCGCGCCCTGCGGATTTTTCCCTTTCCAGTTTTTGCGAAGCGTCTGTTCATGAAACGCGCGGATGGACTCGGCGGCGCTCTTCATCGCGTCCAGCCGTTCCTGCGGAACGGACGCGCACGCGGCGTCGATTGCCGACGCGGGAACGCGGAGCTGCTCTCGCGTCAGCCGCGCATGGTCGAACCGCTCCGTATAGCGGAGCACGGCTTCGTCCCCCTCGCGCGCGACGTCGGCGATGACTTCCGCGACGACCGCGCCAATTTCGTCCGCCTGCGCGGCGGGTTTCGAAAATTCTTTCAATTTTTCAAAGCAATCCGCATCTCGCGTGGATACATGCAACATATTTTTTTAAAAATTTCGGGAAAAAAGAAAACGGGCGCGGGAACGCGGCTCAGTTTCCGGAAAGCACGTCCGCGATCGAAATGCGGAAAAGCGAATCGGGCAGCTCGTCGTTTACGGAGATCCGCGTGAACTTGAACGTGTTTTTCAGCGCGCCGTCCGCGCCGACGGAGCGCGAAGCGTCGAGGAACGTCAGCCCGCAGGAGGAAATTTTTTCGCCGGCTTCGAACGTCGTGTCGTTTTTCGTCTTCGTCGAAAAAAGCGCGCCGGTTTCGCCGTCGAACGCGCGGACGAGCTTCAGCCCGCCGACGTAATCGTAGTTGACGAGCGAGAGCGTCCTGCCGTCGGCGTCCGTCGTCGTTCCCGCATAAGTCGCCGTTCCCGCTGCGGGAACGGGCACCGCGTAAAAATCGAGATTCGCCGCCGCGAAATCCCTGCGGGAAACCACGTCGTCGGCGGAAAGCACGTCGACGCGCCGCTGGTTTTCCGTCAGATTGCGGATGATGCGCGCGCCCTCGCGACCGTCGCTCAGCGTCATGATTTCCACTTCGATTTTCTTCGGCTCCGGCAACGCCGCGCGTTCTTCCGGATAATAAAATTCATCGACCGGCTGCGTTTCCGTGCGGCGCACGACTTCGCGGACGAAATACGGACGCTTGAACTGCAGAACGAGCTGCGAAACTTTTTCGCCCTCGGCGTTGAAAACGTCCGCTTCGAACGTGAGCGTCTTCACGGCGTTCAGCGCCTCTTCCGTCCCGACGGCGGCACGGGCGCGGCGGATCACTTCCGCCAATTCTGGAGAAACGTCCGCCGCGCAAAGCGAAGACGCAAATCCGATGAATGCCAAGGACAAGAACGAAAGTTTCTTTTTCATGGTGCGAGAGAATACGCGGTTCTCCGCGGGAACGCAAGCACGGGCGGCGCGGGAACGCCAAAAGTCCGAACGCCGCGCGGTTTCGCTCTCACGCGGGCGTTCCGGCGCTTCAAAAAAAAGCTTATGAGCTTAACGGCTTAAAAGTTTAATCGCTCCGCGAGCGGCGAGAAAATCCGCGTCCGTTCCCGTATTTTTTTGCTCCGCCATCCGAAAAAAAACCTTCCCGCCCGAAAAAAAAGCTTATGAGCTTAACGGCTTAAAAGTTTAATCGCTCCGCGAGCGCGCGACTCTCAAAAAAAAACGCAAAAAAAAGCGTTCCCGCGCAAAAACGGCTTTCGCCGCACGGGAACGCCGGACTTCAATAAGCTTTCAACAAAACTCAAATCACAAACGAACTTATTTCGCGCGGGAACGCCGGCGACGCGACGCGACGAGCGCGAGAGCACCCACGCCTGCGAGCAAGCCGAACGCGCTCGGTTCCGGAATCGCAGTCAACGTCAGCGTCAGCGCGTTGTTCTCATACGAAAATTCTTTGCTGTAAGCATCGAACGCGCTCCCGAATTCGACGTAAGACGAATCCGCGCCGAGAAGCGTCGCGGCGTTGTCCGACGAAAGCGTCTCTCCGTTGAACGAGATGCTGCTCGACGCGAGAAGCGTCAGCGCGATCGCATCGGCGGAATCGCCGTCGAGCGTGCTCGGCGTCGAAGCGAGCGAGTCAAGAAGCGCGTTCGAAAGAACCAGCTTCGCACCCACCGCAAACGCCACGCTTCCCGCGGAAACATTCGCGACCGAAAGTTCCAGCGAAGCCGATGACGCGACGCTCACCGCACCCGTGCCGAGCGCGGTAGCGCTCCCCGCAGTCAGCG
>CAZWIK010000019.1:0-2787 GCA_964633895.1 uncultured Enterobacteriaceae bacterium
GCGAGCGCGGCTTTTTTCAGCCAAAAATTTTCGGAAAAGTCCGGCATCGCCGCGGCGTTTTTTTTCGGGAAAAAAAATCAAAAGTAAAGCGTCGGATCTGGCACGCCTGCCTCGCGAAACGCGCGCGCGCGCTCGATGCAGGTGCCGCATTTCCCGCAGTGTTTTTCGCCGCCGTTGTAGCACGACCACGTGAGCGCGAACGGCACGCCTAAGCGCGCGCCGAGCGCGACGATTTCGCCTTTGCTCATGCCGACGAATGGGCGTTCCAGACGCACGGAATGCCAGTCCGCGACGCGCACGACCGCATCGAGTTTTTCCGCGAACTCCTCGCGGCAATCGGGATAAATCGCGTGGTCGCCGCCGTGCGCCGCGTAGGCGACGGTGTCGCATTTCTCCGCGATCGCCCACGACGTCGCGAGCGCGATAAGTAGCAGATTTCGCGCGGGAACGACGGTCGTCTTCATGCTTTCTTCGTCGTAAGTGCCTTCGCAGACGGGAACGCGCGCGTCCGTCAGGCTGTTTTTTCCGAAAAATCCGGAAATGGCGCGCAGATCGGCGAGGCGATATTCCGTGTCGTAATGCGCGGCGATCGCGCGCGCGGCGGCGATTTCGCGGGAATGTCGCTGTCCGTAATCGACGCCCAGCGCGAGCACGCGGCGGTTTTCCGCGACGAACTTTGCGAGAAGGACGGCGGAATCCAAGCCGCCGGACAGAAGGACGACGCTACTTTGCGGGTGCTCAGAACTCATGTTCAGCGAAATGTATTTCTTCGCGGCGGGAACGCAAAGTTTTTTTTCGCGTTGTGCCGCGCCGTCGTTGAAGCGTTCCCGCGCGGGCGCGGTGCTTTTTTTTGCGTGTTTGCAAAAGAAGCGGGAAAGGTGTTAAATCCCGCGCAAACTTAATTTCAGCGGCTATGGCAACCATGACACCGATTCACGAACTTCGGCACAGCGCGGCGCACGTCCTTGCGACGGCGGTTCTTCGTCTCTTTCCGGAGGCGAAACTCGACATCGGGCCCGCGACGGACGGCGGATTTTATTACGATTTCGATCTCGAACACAAATTCACGGCGGAAGACCTCGAAAACATCGAGGCGGAAATGAAAAAAATCGCCAAGGAAAACCAGAAGTTCGAGTGCTCGGAAGTTTCCCGCGAAGAAGCGGAAAAACTCATCGCGGGAACGCCCGCGCTCACGGAATTCAAGCCCGGTCGCCTCGCAGACATTCCCGCGGACGAAAAGATCACGTTTTACCGCAACGGCGAATTTCTCGATCTCTGCGCGGGACCGCACGTGCGCTACACCTCGCAAATCAAGGCGGTGAAGCTGCTTTCCGTCGCGGGAGCGTATCACCGCGGGAACGAGAAAAATAAACAGCTCCAACGCATTTACGGCGTCGTGTTCCCGTCGAAGGCAGAGCTTGACACGTATCTGCAAAATCTCGAAGAAGCGAAAAAGCGCGACCACCGCAAGCTCGGCAAAGAGCTGAAACTTTTTCACATCGACGAGGAAGTCGGGCAAGGGCTGGTGCTGTGGACGCCGAATGGCGCGATTGTGCGGCAGGAACTGCAGACGTTCATTTCCGAACAGCTTTTCCGTCAGGACTACAAGCAGGTCTTCACTCCGAACATCGGCAATCTGAATCTTTACCGCACGTCCGGGCATTTCCCGTATTACCGCGAATCACAGTTCACGCCGGTCATCGATCAGGAACAGATCGAGAAACTCGCCACAGAGGGAAAATCCTGCGCCGAGCTTTCGAATCTGCTGACCGCGGGGCAACTCGACGGCTTCCTGCTCAAACCGATGAACTGCCCGCACCACATCAAAATTTACGCGTCGCAGCCGCATTCCTATCGCGATCTGCCGGTGCGCCTCGCGGAATTCGGCACGGTTTACCGCTGGGAACAGTCCGGAGAGCTGAACGGGCTGACGCGTGTGCGCGGATTCACGCAGGACGACGGACACCTTTTCTGCACGGAAGACCAGATCGGCGACGAAGTGCTCGGCTGCCTCGAACTGGTCAAAATCATTCTTTCGACGCTCGGCATGACGGATTATTCCGTGCGCGTCGGGCTGCGCGATCCCGATTCGTCGAAATACATCGGTCCCGACGAAAACTGGGCGAAGGCGGAAGACGCCTGCCGCAAAGCGGCGGCGACGCTCGGCGTTCCCGTGAGCGAGGAAAAAGGCGAAGCGGCGTTTTACGGTCCGAAAATCGACTTCGTCGTCAAAGACGTCATCGGGCGCGGCTGGCAGCTCGGCACCGTGCAGGTCGACTTCAATTTGCCCGAACGCTTCAAGCTCGAATACACGGGAACGGACAACGAGCCGCACCGCCCCGTGATGATTCACCGCGCGCCGTTCGGCTCGATGGAACGCTTCGTCGGCATTCTCATCGAGCATTTCGCGGGCGATTTCCCGACGTGGCTCGCGCCCGAGCAGGTGCGCGTGCTTCCGCTGAACGACGGTCTCGTTCCCGCTGCGCAAAAAATCCGCGACGAGCTCAAGGCGCACCGCATCCGCGCGACCGTGGACGAACATTCCGACAAACTCGGCGCGAAAATCCGCCGCGCGGAACTCGAAAAAGTTCCGCACATGCTGGTGCTCGGCGCGAAAGAGATGGAAGCCGGGCTCGTCAACGTGCGCTCCCGCGCGGACAAGTCGCTCGAAGGGTCCTGCACCCTCGGCGCGTTCATCGAAAAACTGCTGCCGATAATCAAGGAGCGCCGCCTCTCGCCGGATTCTCCTTCGATGAAAAAATAACGCCTTCAAGCGCGAAGACGGCG
>CAZWIK010000019.1:2887-21725 GCA_964633895.1 uncultured Enterobacteriaceae bacterium
TTCAAAAAAAATGAAAGCCTACCTCGATCTGTTGCGAAATGTGCTCGAACGCGGCGAAGAACGCTCCGACCGCACGGGCGTCGGCACGCTCGGCATTTTCGGCGCGCAGATCCGCTTCGATTTGAGCGCGGGATTTCCGCTCGTTACGACGAAAAAAGTCCACACGCGCTCGATCATTCAGGAACTGCTCTGGTTTATCGGCGGACACACGGATAACGCGTGGCTGCGGGAACGCGGCGTAACCATCTGGGACGAATGGAGCACCGCCGAGCAATGCGCGCGCTTCGGGCGAAAGGCGGGCGATCTCGGTCCGATTTACGGACACCAGTGGCGGAATTTCGGCGCGACGGAAAACGCGGACGGCACGTTCGCGCACGACGGCGTCGATCAGATTTCCAATCTCATCGCGGAAATCCGCCGCAATCCGTCCTCGCGCCGCCTCATCGTTTCCGGCTGGAATCCCGCCGAGGCGGACAAAGTCGCGCTCCCGCCGTGCCACACGCTTTTTCAATTTTACGTCGGCGGGAACGGTCGACTGAGCTGTCAGCTTTATCAGCGCAGCGCGGACCTTTTTCTCGGCGTGCCGTTCAACATCGCGAGCTACGCGCTTTTCACGCACATGATCGCGCAGGTCTGCGGGCTCGGCGTCGGCGAGTTCATTCACACGTTCGGCGACGCACACATTTATAAAAATCACATAGAACAGGTGAAACTCCAGCTTTCCCGCGAGCCGCGCCCGCTGCCGACACTGCGCCTCAATCCCGACGTGAAAGACATTTTCGCGTTCCGCGCCGAGGACGTCTTCATCGAAAATTACGATCCGCATCCGGGCATCAAAGCGCCCGTCGCCGTCTGAAAAATGGATTCCGTTCCCGCAGAAAAAATCCCGCTCCACCGCCCGCTTTCCGCGATCGCGGCGATGGCGAAAAACCGCGTCATCGGTCGCGGGAACGCCATTCCGTGGCACGTTCCCGCCGACTTCAAGTTTTTCAAAAAAACGACGATGGGCGGCATTCTGCTCATGGGAAGAAAAACGTTCGAATCCATCGGACGACCGCTCCCGGGCAGAATCACCGTCGTGCTTTCCCGCGCGGGAACGCCGCCCGCTCCCGCGCCCGAAGCTAAAAATCTTTTCCGCCTGCGCGATCTCGCCGCGCTCGATGAAATCGCGCCGGAGAAAAAAGTCTTCGTCGCCGGCGGCGCGGAAATCTACCGCCTGCTGCTTCCTTTCTGCGAAGAGCTTTTTCTGACGACGATCGACGCCGAACCGCAGGGCGACGCGTTTTTCCCGCCTTTCGAAAATCTTTTCGACGCGGGAACGGAACTCGAACGCGGCGAAAATTTTCTCATCAGAAAATTCTCCCGCCTCGCGCGCTGAACCGCGGGAACAGGCGGCGTCATTCCGCGGACGCGATTTCGTCGAGCATCGCGGCGAAGTTTTCCGGCTTGGCGTCGGGCAGGATTCCGTGTCCGAGATTGAAGATGAAGCCGTCCTCGCCGCGCATGTCGTCGAGAATTTCCCGCACGCGGGAGCGCACTTTTTTTTCGTCGGAAAAATTCAGCACGGCGGGATCGAGATTGCCCTGCACCGCGAGCCGCGTTCCCGCGGAAGCGCGGCGCACGTCGGAAAGCCGCCGCGTCCAGTCGACGCCGAGCACGCTCGCGCCCGCTCCCGCGATTTGCGCCGCAAAATGCGCCATGCCTTTGGCGAAAACGATGACGGGAACGCCTTTCGGAAGCGCGGAAATCGTCCGCCGAATCCATTGCAGGGAAAGCCGTTCGTATTCTGCCGCTGGGCAGAGCGCCGCCCACGAATCGAAAATCTGCACGGCGTCCGCGCCCGCGGCGATCTGCAGGTTCAGCGAGGCGGAAACGGCGTCGGAGAGCTTTTCCATCAACTGTTCGAAATCGCGCGGATATTCCGCGGCGAAGCATTTTATTTTTGAATGACGAAGCGCGCTCCCGCCCTCAACCATGTAGACGGCGAGCGTCCACGGCGAGCCGGCGAAGCCGAGCAGCGCGCGGGATTCGCCCAGCTCCGCGCGGGCGAGGCGCATGGCGTCGGCGACGTAGTTCAGGCGCGCGGGAACGTCTTCCGCGCTTCCGAGCGATGCCAGTTTTTCCGGAGAATCCAGCGTCCGCTCCATTTCGATTCCGCCGCCGTTCCCGCGAAAGAAATAGCGCAGACCGAGCGCTTCGGGAACGGTGAGAATGTCGCTGAAAAGAATCGCCGCGTCGAGTCGCTCGAAACGGCGCACGGGCTGGAGCGTCGCTTCCGCGGCGAGTTCCGGCGTGCGCACGATCGTCAGAAAATCGTGCTTTTCCTTGAGCGCGCGATATTCCGGAAGAAAACGCCCCGCCTGCCGCATGACCCACGCGGGAACGCGATCCGTTTTCAGGCAACGGCACGCCGACAAAAAACGTTCGCGGGAATTCATTTTTCCGGGAAACGAGGCAAGCGCGGCGGCTCACCACTGATTGTTCATGTTTTTGGTGTCGCGGCGGAATTCGCCCTTGTTGCGTTCCGTGAATCCGCGGACGGGACGCGCGTCGCCGAACTCGAATTCCACGACGTCGATGACGTTTTTCCCCTGCTTCAAAAAAGGCGCGGGGCAGAACAGACGCAACTGCGGACCGACCGGTTCGCCGTCGCGCGTCTGGCTCCAATAACGCCCCAGATTGTGTCCGTTGACGTAGACGACACCTTTCCCCCACTTCGACATGTCGAGGAAAGTGTCGCCGAGTTTTCCGTTCACGCGGAACTCGCCGCGGAAATGCCCGCCCGGCATTTTTCCGTCGCGCTTCGCGGATTTTTTCGCGTTCGCGACGGATTTTTCGGAAAGCGTCTTCTGGACGACGATCCAATTTTTCAGCGGTTTTCCGTCGAAGCGCACTTCGCCGACGATGCCTTTCCGGTCGGTCTTCATGCCGTTCCCGTAGTTGATGTGGCCCATGCCTTCGACCATGAATTCCAGCTCGGCGGCTTTCTTCCGCGCGGGAACGGCGATCGGCGTCTTTTTCATGCGGCGGTCGATCGTCGCGATGAGCGTTCCGTCGAGATAAACGTGTGCGTAATCGTGCACGGCGTCGAAATCGAGCGTTCCCGCCGCGCCCGCCGGCAGCGTCGTGCGGTAAAACGCGAGTCCCTGATTTTGCCCGAACGCCTCGAAATACGGCGCGTCCTTAAATTTTCCTCCGTTTTTGAGTGGTTCCGTGTTATCGCGGAGATTCGCGAAAAAGCTCGGCGTGAATTCTTCGATTTCAATCGCGGGAACGGGCTGCGGAATTGCGGGAAGTTTTTCGACGCCGCCGAGCGCGTTCCCGATGATTTCGCGATACTGGTGATATTCCGCGGTCGGGCGTCCCTGCTCGTCGATCGGCGAGCCGTAGTCGTAGCTCGTAAGATCGGCGTGATAGTCGCCGCCGGTTTTCGGATCGTTGTTCGCGCCGGCGGTGAAGCCGAAATTTGTTCCGCCGTGCACGGGAAAGATGCTGAAAGATTTTCCCATCTGCATATACCAGCGGATGTTCCCGCTGAGGTTCGTCGGCGTCCAGTTGCCCTCACCCCAGCGGCGAAGCCAGCCCGGATACGTTTCCGAAGAAAACACGGGAACGCCCGGATTGTTGCGCCGCGCGGCGTTCCAGTGAGCGTCGCTCGTTCCCGGGTCGAGCCCGACGGCGATGCCTTTGTCCGGATAAATCAGTCCTTTCAGAAAATGGTCGCCCGCGCCGTCGGACATGTAGAACGGTCGAAAGCCCTCTTTCGTCCAAAAATTTTTCAGCCAGGTCAAATATTCCGGCTCCTTGTCCGGCCAGCTTCCGTATTCGTTTTCGATCTGCGTCATCAGAATCGGTCCGCCGTTTTTGACGAGAAACGGACGCGCGATCGCCGCGATTTCCTTCAGATAACGCTCCTGCGCCTTCATGAAATTCTTGTCTTTGACCGTGCGGATCTTCGCGTTCCCCGCCTTGAGAAGATACGCGGGAAGCCCGCCGAAATCCCACTCGCCGCAGACATACGGACCGGGGCGAAACAGCACATACATTCCCTCCTCCGCGCAGAGCGCGAGAAACGCCGCGACGTCGCGGTTGCCCGTCTTGAAATCGAAGCTCCCGTCCGGCTGCTCGAAATCGTTCCACATCGCGTAAAACGCGATCGTGTTCAGCCCCATCGCCTTGCACATCTGGATGCGGTGTCGCCAGTATTCCCGCGGAATGCGCTGCGGGTGAATCTCGCCCGCGCGGATCTGAAACGGCTTGCCGTTGAGCAAAAATTCCTCGCCGTTCGCGCCGCCGAAAGCAAACGATCCCGTCGCGCCGATTTTCTTCGCGGGAACGCCGCCGAGGGAATCCGGCGCGAATGCGCCCGCAAAAATCGCGGACAATCCGGAGAGGAGCGCGGCGCCCAAAAATTTCCGCGCAGACATTCGGGAAAACAGTTTTGCCATAACGCAGAAAAAATTACGAAACCCGCCGCGTTCCCGCAAGAGGAATCCGCCCCGCGGCGGCGACGCTCGCCGCGCTCGAAAATTTTGAAAAAACGCCGCCCGCGCCGGGGCAACCGTCTTTTCTCCCTCATCGGCGATTCCGGCACGGAATTCCGGCACGAGACGCTCAGGAAACGACGCGGGCTTCGACGCGCAGAAAACGCCACGTCGCGAAGACGCGGCCGTTCCCGCAGGAAAATTTTTCCGCGTATTCCCGCAGGACGCGGCGCAGCGTTCCTGCGGACAAATGCCGCGAAGCGTCCGTCGTTCCCGTGCTGCGCAGAATTTTCAGCAGATGTGCGGCACTGACGTATTCCGCCTTTGCCTCGTGCGCCTCGGCGCGGAGAATTTCAAATCCGGCAAACCGAAACGCGCGGAGCCATTCCTCCTCGGAACGCCACGTCAGCGGCAAATGCGCGGAATCGACGAGCGAATAAAGCTCGCCGAGCGACGGCGAAACGAAGAATCCGTGCAACATTTTTCCGCCCGTCCGAAGCGCGGCGCGGAACGCGCGCAAATTTTTTCCCACCTCCGGCATCCATTGCAGAAGGCTCGAAGAATAAAGCCGGTCGCACGAAGCCGCCGGAAGCCGCCAACTGTCGTGAATTGCCCACTCCGCTTCCGTGCAAGCGAGCCTTCCGCGCGCGACCATTTCCGGCGCGATGTCCGTCGCGAGAACGCGGTAGCCGCGCGAGACGAGTTCCCGTGTGAAAAATCCCGTTCCCGCGCCGAGTTCCCACAGGCTCGCCGATTCCGGCAATCCGCGCTCGATCCACTCGCCGAGCCACGCCGCCGCGCGACGCTGCACGTCGGCATTCTCGGCGTAAGTCGCCGCGCGACGATTGAAACTCGAACGGCTGGAAATTCCTGCGCTCATTGAAAAAAAACGGAGCGGCAGTCTCGCACACTCTCAAATCAACGTCAATAAATCGTGCGTTCCCGCGGGAACGCGCCGCACGGGATTTTTCGGAAACGAACGCGCGACGGCTTCCGCGTCGAGTAGCGCGTCGTTCCCGCCGATCACGATTTCCCAGTTTTCCGCGACGGCGGGAATGCGCTCGATGAAGCCGTCCGTCAGCGACGCGAGTCCCGCATCCAAATCTTCGATACGATACGGGAGCGCATCGGCGCGGGAAAATGAGAGTCCCGCCCGCGCGTAAAAATCGGCGAGCGCGTCGAACGGCGATTTTTTCAGCCAGCGCCGCAGAAACTTCACCTGCGTCGCGGAAACGCGCCCGCCGCGTTCAAGCTCGCGCGGGAACGCTGCGAACGGCGCATACAGCGTGACGTCCCCGCGGGAAAATTCGCCGCGCGACGCCGCGTCGAGCAAAAGCCACGCGCCGAGCGAATAGCCCGCGACGCGCTCCGCTCCGGCAAGGCGGGCGACGTTTTCCCGCGTCGGCGGGAACACGCGCGTTCCCGCGGGAAACAGCGCGGCTTCCGCTTCCGGAGAAACGCCCCAGCCGCCGAGAATCCCGAGTGAAATTTTCGCTCCGCTTTCCATCTTCAAAAAAAATCATCTGCCGCGCGCGGAACGCAACGCCGAGGAAAAATCGTCCAGATTCCGACGCGTCAGGCAGCGGTTCAGCGAAACGCGCAGGCGCGACGTTCCCGCGGGAACTGTCGGCGGGCGGATCGCGCCGACGCGAAATCCGCGTTCCCGCAAAAATTCCGCCACCGCCATCGTCTCCGCCTCGCCGCCGATCGGAATCGGCACGACGGGCGAATCGCCGGTCGGGATTTCCGGCACGATTTCGCGCAGGCGTTCCCGCCATGCGCGGGAAAGCGCGGGCATCGCGGCGCGTTCGGCTTCCGTGAAGTTTCTCACGCGCCGGATCGCGGCGAGCGCGGCGCCGCACGAAGACGGCGGCAGATACGTGGAAAAAATGAATTCCGAGCCGAAGTTGACGAAATAGCGGCGGAGCGTTTCGTCATTAAAAAGCGTATACGCTCCCGCCGAGCCGAGAGATTTTCCGAGCGTACCGACGAGCACGTCGACTTCCGCCGCGAGACCGAGCGCGTCGATCAGCCCGCCGCCGTTTTTCCCGAACCAGCCCGTCGCGTGCGCTTCATCGACAATCCAGACGAAGCCGAATTCCTCGCGGAGCCGCGCGAACGCGGCGAGGTCAGGATAATCGCCGTCCATCGAATACACGGTTTCCGTCGCGACGAAGACCGTTCCCGCGAAATTTTCCGCGCGCGTCTTTTCGAGCAGCTCCCGCAGGTGCGCGGCGTCGTTGTGGCGGAAACGCCGGAAATCCGCGCCGCTTTTTAAAATTCCGGAAATCATGCTGTTGTGAATGAGGCGGTCGGCGAAAATCCTGTCGCCGCGCTGCGGGAGCGCGCCGAGCACGCAGGAATTCGCCGCGAATCCCGTGTTCCAGACCAGACCGCAGCGGAAGCCGAGCCAGCCGCAAAGTTCGCGCTCCAGCTCCGCGTGAATTTCCTTGAAGCCGGTGATCAGCGGCGACGCGCTCGACGACGCGCCCCAGACGACGACCGCGCGAATCGCACCCGAACGCACGGCGGGATCGCCCGCCAGCCGCAGATAATCGTTGTCGGAAAGATCGACGAAATTTTTCTTCGCGGGAATCGGCGTGAGAACGCGCTCCTGCCCGAGGCGTTTTTTCTCCGCGAGTTTTTCCGCGCAACGCGGAAATTTTTCCGGCGCGGCGGGCATTTTTTCCGAAAAATCCGTGGACGCGAGAACGCGCGACGTCGCGGACAGAAGCGCATCGACGCCGTCCGCGGAAAAATTCTCGCCGGGGAAACTTTTCCCGATCACGGGAACGCCCGTCTTCGGAATTTCCAGCGCGTTCGACGCAAGGACGCCTTCGCTCTGCGCGCGGATTTCGTTCAGCCAGAAATGCGGCGCGGGAACGCCCTTCGCCGCGCAGTATGCCGCGAGCAGGCGCGCCTGAGAAATCGCACCGAGCCGATTTTCGACGACGATCAACGTCGCGTCGGCGACGTCGCGCGCGAAATCCGCCCAGTCCGTTCCCGCGTCATCGACGGGAACGCCGAGCCCGCCCGCGCCTTCGATCAGACGGACGTCGCAAGGCGGGAGCGCCGCGAGCTTCTCCTTCTGCTCCTCGAGCGAAAAAACCTGTCCGTCCCGCCGCGCCGCTTCCGTCGGTGCGAGCGGCTGCGCGTAGCGGGCGAGACGAAACGCGGCGAGCGTTCCCGCGGAGTCGGCGGCTATTTTTTTCGCGGCGGCAAGCGCGCGGTCCGCGTCCCCGTGCGAATCGTCGCGGGGCATTCCCGTCTCGACGAGCTTCACGATTTGAATGCGTAGCCCGCGCGCGGCGAGCGTTCCCGCGAGCTGCCCGAGAACGTGAGTCTTGCCCGCATCCGTGTCGTTTCCCGAAACAAAAATCGTCTGCATAAATCTGGCAAAGAAAATCCCGCGAAGCCTGTGTTGAAGAGACTTCGCGGGTTGGTTGAAATTGGGTGCAGGGTTAGGATTTGAACCTAAGACCTTCAGGTTATGAGCCTGACGAGCTACCGAGCTGCTCCACCCTGCAATTGAAGTGTTCGAATGAAAAAATACCTTTCCCAGCGGACGCGCAAGTTTTTTTTTGAAAAATAAATCCGAAACGGCTTGTCATGGGGATACGCCTCATTCTTCTTTTTAATAGGGAACTGCGATGAAACCTTTCCCGAAAAGACGTCGCCGACAAAATCACGAAAAACTGCTCTCCGCGCCCAAATTCGGAGAACTGACGATCCCGCGGGCGCGGGAGACGGGCTACGGCGGTCGCCGTTCCCGCCGTTTGCGCGCTGAACTGAATCCGCGGGAGTGCGCGGCGAAACAAAAAAAACGTTCCCGCCGCGAATACGGGAACGCTTTTTTTTGTTTGTTTTTCCGCGTCGGGAACGCGTATCCGGAATCCGATTACAATCCGAGAATATCGACGATGTTCTCGGTAACGGCGCGCATGTCGTCCATCGTAAGGTCGCCCATGTGCGCGATGCGGAACGTCTTTTCCTTCAGGTCGCCGTAGCCGTTCCCGATCTGCATTCCGCGCTTGATCAGCTCCTTGTTCAGATCGGCGATGCTGACGCCGCGCGTGTTTTTAATGACGGTGAGCGTCCGCGACAGATGCTTGCGGTTCGAGAAAATTTCGAAATATTCGTCCGCCCATGCGCGGACGAATTCCGCCATCGCTTCGTGGCGGCGGAAGCGGTTTTCGACGCCTTCCTGCATGATCCGCTGCAGCTGCAGATCCATCGCATACATGATCGAGACGCAGGGCGTGTTCGTGTATTGATAATCTTTTTTCTGAATGACGTCGTAAAGGTCGCGCAAGTCGAAATAGCAACCGCGGTTTTCGACGTGAGCCGTGCGTTCGTAAGCCTTTTGCGACATCGTGCAGATCGCCATGCCGGGCGGGAGCGCGAGTGCTTTCTGCGTCGAGGTAACGAGCACGTCCACGCCGAGCCTGTCCGTTTCGATCTTCGCTCCCGCGGCGGAAGAAACCGCGTCCGCGCACCAGACGACGTCGGGATATTTTTTCAGCACTTCCGAAATTTCCTCGAACGGATTCTGAATGCCGGTCGACGTTTCGTTGTGCGTGATGCAGACCGTGTCGTATTTTCCGGTCGAGAGCGCGGCGTCCACCATTTCGGGCGTCGTCGGCTCGCCGGGTTCGCTTTCAAAAAAGTCGCAGGGAACGCCGTTCATCTTCGCGATCTTATGCCATTTTTTCCCGAACGCGCCGACGGAGAACATCGCCGCGCGTTTGGCTGTGCAGGAGCGCACCGCGCCTTCCATCAGCCCCGTTCCCGAAGACGTCGAAAGCAGGATTTCGTTCTTCGTGAGCAGAACGCGGCGCAGGTTGTCCGAAATGCGGCGTTGCAGCTCGGACGCCGCCTTCGAGCGGTGTCCCATCATCGGGAGCGACATCGCGGCGAGGATTTCGGGCGACACTTCGGTCGGTCCGGGAATGAACAGTTTCGTTGCCATATTTTAATTTCTTTCAAAAAAAAGGAAGCGTTTCAGTTTTCGTCCGCGGGAACGCCGACGACGACGTTGAGAATCGGCAGATCGGTTTCGGGTAGCGAGAGCACCTCGGCGAGAGCACCTTTGTCCATCTGCATCCGCGGGCGCGCGCCGAGCCCGTTTTGCGCGCAGAAAAGAAGAATGTTCTGCATCACGCCGCCCGCGTCGATGCTCGCGGCGACGACCGCGTGTTCCCGCGGCATCGCCGAAAACTTCGCCAGATCCGCGACGAGCAGAAGCATGACGGGTGCGTTCCCGAACTGCGGCTGCGTATTGACGACGAGCGGGCGCAGGTCTTTTTCGGAAACGCGCGTCAGCACGACCTCGTCCGCGCCGATTCCCGCCGAAAAAACGCCGTCGCCGCGGAAAACGTAAATTCCGATTTCCTGCATGTTCCGCGCCGTCGGTGCCGTGCGCTTGCCGTTGTCGCGGTTGACGCCGTTCGCCGCCCAAAGCAGATTCGCCAGCGTCTGCGCGGGAACGTCTTCGGCGGCGAACGCGGCGGCGGATCTGCGCGACGCGAACGGCTCGGACTTTTCTGGCGCGAGCCGCAACTCGCCGTTCGGAACGTTTTCCTTCGCGGGAACGCAAAAAGCCGTTCCCGCCGCCGCCAAAAACAATGCGCAAGTCCAAGCGATTTTCTTCATGCCTCGGATTATCCGCGCGAAGAAAGTGCAAGGCAACAGAAACTTGCCCTCCGCGCGAAAGTTTTCTTCGCCCGCGCGGGAACGCCGACGGCGGAAATTTTCGGAAGCGCGGTTTCGAAAACTTTGGTTTTTTTTCAGGATTTTTTATCGGGCTCCGTTCCCGCGGGAACGCTCTTCGCGGATTTTTTTAGAAGATAAAACGTCTCGCCGGAGCTTTCGTCGGGAAGAATCGGCGCGGAAGGGCGCCCGAAAACCGACGGCGAGAGAAACGGCTTTCCCGTGTTGGCGACGACTTGGACGGCGCGGTCGTCCCAAAGCTCAATCATCGCGAAATCTTTCTGATTCGTGACTTCCAGATCCGGCAGACCGTTCGCGGCGAGCCATTTTTTCACGGGAAGGATTCCCCGCTCGCCCTCGCTCGCGCGCGCCGTGAAAATTTTAATCGCGTAGCCCTCGTCGAGCCAATGCTTCACGCGCGCGAGCATCACGGGAACGGGTTTCCCGACGTGATCCAGCCCGCGCCAGCCGGAATACTGCGCGAGCGTGCCGTCCAGATCCACGCCGATCCACGAACGCACACCGGGACCTTCGTCCGAAGGCGCGTTCGCGGGAACGGCGTCCGGCTCTTCCGCCCTGTTTTCGGGTAGCGGCTCGGCTTTTGCCGCGGAATCGAGATCCGGCTTCGCGCGGCGCAGTTTTTTTAAAATTTTCTTAAAAAATTCCGGCATTGGGATCTCTCAATTTTTGGGACGGATGACGAAGGAAAGCAGAATCGAAACCGCGAAAACGACGCCCAGCACAGAAAGCGACTGCCCGACGGAAAATTTATGCGTCCACGGCTCCGGCAGCTCCGCGAGAATCAGTTTCGCGCCGATGAAGACGAGAACGACGCCCAAGCCGAAATGCAGGAAGCGCAGGCGTTTCATGAAGCTGGAAAGCGCGAAGAAAAACGAACGCAGACCGAGAATCGCGAAAATGTTCGACGTGAACGCGAGAAACATTTTTTCCTCGGCAGAAATGCCCTCTTTCGGCAACACGCCGAGCACGGCGGGAACGCTGTCCACGGCGAACAGCACGTCGGAAAGCTCGATCACGATCAGCGTGAGCAACAGCGGACTCGCGTAAAGCAGCCCGTTGTTCCGAAAAAAGAAATCGTGTCCGTGAAGCTCCGTCGAAAACCGCCCGATTTTCGACGCGAAGCGCACGACGGGATTGCTCGCCAAATCTTTCCTCTTTTCCTCCGGGAAAAAGAGTTTCACGCCGGTGAAAATCAGAAACGCGCCGAAAATCCAAAGCACCCACTCGAATTTTTCCACCAGCGCGACGCCGCAGAAAATGAACGCCGCGCGGAAAACCACGGCTCCGATGATTCCCCAGAACAAGACGCGGTGCTGATATTTTTCCGGAATTTTGAAAAACGAAAAAATAATCAGGAACACGAACAGATTGTCGATGCTCAACGCCAATTCCAACAGATAGCCCGCCGAAAAAAGCTGCGCCTTTTCCTGTCCGTGCCAAGCCCAGATCCCGCCGAACGCCGCTCCCGCGAGCAAAATCCACGCGACGCTCCATGCGACGGCGTCCTTGAACGGCACGGGCTTGTCGCTCCGGTGAAAAACGCCGAGATCCAGCGCGAGCATCGCGACGACGAACGCGCCGAACGCGAGCCACGCCCAATCCGGGAACGGATCGCCCGCGCCGAAAGCCAAAAATGAAGGGAAGCCGCCGAACATGGAAACGCCGATTTTGCAGCAAAAGGCGCGTTCCCGCAAGTGCAAGTAAAAGTCGCCCGCGCACCGAACGCGAAAACCGCTTTTTTGTTTTGCAAAATCGGTGCGCGGACATAGACTTGTCGCCGATTCGTTAAAAAACAACCCTTCATCCCTATGAAAATCAGAAAATTCCGCAGAGGTTTTACCCTTATCGAACTTTTGACCGTGATCGCCATTATCGGCATTCTCGCGGGACTCGCGTCCGCAGGCATTCCGATGGCGATGACGAAAGCGCGCCAGATGGCGGCGAGCAATAATCTGAGAAGCATCGCGCAGGCGATCGTCACGCTCCGCAACGACAACAAAATCATCACGAACAACGGTTCCGACGCGAAAAAATATCAGGCGACGGACGTCGCCGGATTCGCCGAAGTCCTCGCGCGCTATACGGCGGTTCGTTCCGGAGACGTCTGGATCGTCGGTTCGGACGTCGACGACTACACGTCCATTCCCGCGCACGTACTGTCCGAAGTGGACGACGGAACGAACGAACTCAGCGGCGCGGTTTCCTGGGACGTCGTTGCCAACGCGCGACGCAACCCGAAAGACGAAGTCGCGTATCCGATTGCGTGGTTGCGCGGCCTGAGCACTTCTGGCGAATGGGACGAAGATTCTCCGTTCGGGAAATCCTACGGTCTGATCGCGTTCGCCGACGGACACGTCCGCAACTACACGAACCTGCTCTCGGAAGACGACCAGCTCTCCTCTTACGACGGGAAAACCCGCACAGCCAGCTATCAGGACGCGATCGGCGCGAACTCCGGCAGCTCTTCCGGACACAAGCCAACCGTTCTCAAAGGTCAGGGCGTGAACTGATTTTTCACGCGCCGTTCCCGCAAAAAAATCGCGTTCCCGCCTCGGAACGCGATTTTTTTTTCAGCGCAAATGATTCGAGTCCCGATGAAATTTTCCTGCGAAAAAATCGTCGCTCCGTTCGCCGTCCCCGTGAAAACGGCGCGCGGCACGTTCCCGCGGCGCGAAAGTCTCGTCGTGAAAATTTCGCGCGGGAACGAATCCGCTTGCGGCGAATGCGCGCCGTGGGACGGATTCGGCGGCGAGACGCTCGCGGACGCGGAAATGTTTCTGGCGGCGCAGCGCGGGAACGTTCCCGAAAAGATTCCCGCCGCGCTGCCCTGCCTCGCGCACGCATTTTCCGCCGCGCGTTTTTTTCTGGAAAATCCCGAACTGAAAAATCCGCCGCCCCCGCCGCGCGCCGCCTGCGCCAAACTTCTGCCGCGTTCCCGCGAGGATTCCGTCGAAACCGTCTTGGAAAAGCTGGCGCGAGAACGCGCGGACGGCTATTCCGTCTTCAAAATCAAAATCGGACTCGACGCGCCGGACGCCGAACTGGCGTTCTGCGAAAAATTCCTGCGCGGCGCGCCCGCGGGAACGCGAATTCGCTTCGACGCGAACGGCGCGTTTTCGACGGGCGTCCTGCCCGCGTTCGTCGCGCTCGCCGCCGCTCCCGCGCTGGAATTTTTCGAGCAGCCGCTCCCGCCCTCGCGGGAAAACGACCGAGAGGTTTTCGCCGCCGCGGAAAAAACCGGCGGAAAATTCGCGCTCGACGAATCCGTGCGCGAGCCGTGGGCGTTCCCGCGCGACACCCCCGCCGTCGCCGTCGTGAAGCCGCTGCTCGTCGGCGATTTCCCGCGCCTCCTCGCGTGGCTGGAAAAACCGCAGGACGCGGACGTCGTCGTTTCCACGGTTTTCGAAAATTCCGCCGCCGGACGCGACGCGCTCTGCCTCGCCTGTTCCCGTCTCGCCGCGAACCGCCGACGCGCGTTCGGGCTGGGCTGAAAAAACGGGAACGCGTTTTCGCTCGGGCGTTCCCGCATCGACGGCTTTTTTAGCGGTTTTTTTCGGAAAAATCGGAAATGGTCGGGCGTTCCCGTTCCGCGCGAAAAGAAAACCGCCGCAGGAACTAAGTCCCTGCGACGGCTGTCTCTTATCTCTACTGACTTTAACTCTAACTTCTCTCTATCTCTATTAACCTCTAACTAACTTAACTAACCAAAATCACAAATTAAAGCGGCGTTGAAATTTTATTTGTCTAAAAAATAAAAATTTCAAAATTCTTGTCCACTGTTTTTTTTATTTTTCTTCTAAAACGCCGAAACCGTGGGTATTGTTTTGGCAAGATGTCATTTTTCGGGAAAAAATCCGTCTCGCCCCTTCGCCGCCGCGCGGAAAATCTGCTTCTCTCGGCGGAAAAAGTGTGGCGTTACCGCGGCGATCTTTTTGACGACGCGACGCGGGAATGCTTCGACGCCGACGTCGCCGCCGCGAAAGCCGCGCTCGAAACGGGAACGCCCGACAACGAGCTGGAAAAGGCGGCGGACGCGCTCGAAGCGACGCTCCGCGAGACGGGCGGCACGATTTTTCCGCAGAAAAAAATTCCGGAATGGATCGAACTCATCGTCGTCGCCGCGATTCTCGCCGGCGGCATCCGCGCGTTTTTCGTCCAGCCGTTCAAGATTCCGACCAATTCCATGTTCCCGACCTACAACGGAATGACGGCGGAACTTTGCACGGGAACGGAAAATTTCGCGGAAAAATGGTTCGAACGCATTTTCCGGAGCGCGTCGTTTTATGAAATAAAATCGCCCGCGTCCGGCGAAGTGCTGATTCCTTTGCGCGGGGACGCGACGGCGCGCGCCTATTTTCCCGAAAAGCCGGAAAAGTCGGGAGAAAGCGCGAGCATCGTCAACCCCGGCAAGGACGTGTATCGGCTTTTCGTCGGCGGGAACGCCGTTTCCGTCGCCGTGCCGCGCGATTTTTCGTTGCATCCGGTGCTCCTGAAAGCGTTTTTTCCTGAAACGGAGAAATCGGGCGTTCCCGAAAATTTCCGTTGGCGCGAAGTGCTGAAATCGCACTCGCTCGCGACGCTGCCCGACGGAACTCCCGCCCTGCGCACGGGAAAATTCGTGCGCGCCGGAGACACGTTGCTCGATTTTAAAATTTTCGGCGGCGACATGGTGCTCGTCGATCGGGTTTCCTTTCATTTCCGCGAGCCGCGCCGAGGCGATCCTTTCGTTTTCCGCACGCGGAACATCGCCGGGCTGAACAACATCGAGCTTTATTACATCAAGCGTCTCGCCGGTCTGCCCGGAGACACGCTGCGCGTCGCCTCCCCGAAGCTGCTCGTCAACGGCGTTCCCGCCGATTTTGCGGAAGCGATGACGCTGAACAACGCGCCGACGCCCGAAAAACAATATTACGGTTATCTGCCGACCAGCGGCGCGCCCTCGATTCACAGCTGGCCGCTCAACGGCGATTTCCGCGTTCCCGACGGATTTTTTTACGCGCTCGGAGACAATTCCGCGAACAGCTACGATTCCCGCGGCTGGGGCGGCGTTCCCAAAGACGAAGTCGTGGGCTCCGCGCTGTTCATTCTCTATCCGTTCTCGCGCCGCTGGGGTCTGGCGAAGTAATTCTTTTGCGGCAAAAAAAGCGTTCCCGAAAATTTCGCGGGAACGCCTGAAAAGACGGAAAATTTTCTCCGTCGGCTCGAAAAAAACGCGCAGACGCGTCAGGAAGCGGCGGAGGGCGGATTGCCGTTCCCGCCGTTGTTCTGGGGACGCGCGCCGGAGTTCCCGGGACGCGGTCCGCGATTATGACGGTTCCGGCGGTTGCCGCCGCGGAAATCCTGGTTCCCGTTCCAGTCGCCTTTGCGGAAATCGCCGCCCTTGCCCGGAAATTTCTTGCCGTGCTTGTTGCGGTATTTGCCGCCGCGGCGTTTCTTCTTGTCGCGGTTTTTCTTCTTTTTGTCCAAACCGAAAATGGCGAGCACTTTCGCTTTGAAACGCTGCCAGACCGACGGATCTTTTTCCTGTTCCGGAATCGGTGCCGGCTCGATGATGAGCTTCGTGCGGTTCGCGTTCGTGTTCGATTGCGGATGGCAGTGGCGAGTCGGGTCGGACGGTTCCGTCAGGCACCAGCCCTGAGCCGCGGGAACGGCTTCGGCGGCGGCTCCCGCCCTGTTGCGACGCTGTTCGCGCGCGCGGCGGAAATCCTTGTCCTTTTCATAACCGTCCACGAATTTTCCCGAAAGCGTTTCCTGCGCGTCTTCGGGATTTTCGACGATACCAACGCTCTGCGCGGCGTTGTTTCCTTTGCGCGCACCGCGACCGGCGTTCCCGCGGCGCAGACCGCGGCGACCGTGGCTGTGGCGATTGCGGTCCTCGTCCGGAGCGGGGGAGGCGGAGTCCTCGGGCGCTTCGATCGGGCTGAGTGGAAGCACGGCGCTGTGCGCGGCTTCGAGATCGGATTCGACGAGACGTTCGTGTTTTTCTTCCGCGGGTGCGGGAGCGGCGGACGTTTCTTCCGCCGCAGGCGTGGGGACGGCGGCGTTTTCCGCAGGCTGCTGCGGTGCGGCGTCCTTATCTTGTATTTCAGGCATTGCTTGTATGGTATTGGTGTTGTATTTGTCTTCGCTTGCCGGCGGGAATCCGCGGAATCGGTCGGAACTTTGGGCGCGATTGCGATTCGACGTTCCCGCATAGGGGAAAAAACGTTCCGCCGCGGACGGAAAATCTTCGTCCGGCGCGCCGCATCGGGCGCAGGCGATTCCGGTCCGGCAGTTCGAAGAACCGTAAAATCAGGGCGTATTTAAAAGCAATACGCGGCGGCGCTCAATGAGAAAATTTCGCGTTCCCGCAAAAAAAACGTCACAAAATCAGCATCGCATCGCCGTAGCTGTAAAAGCGGTAGCGTTCCCGCACGGCTTCCGCGTAAAGCGATTTCAACCAGTCGATCCCGCGCGTTTCGCCGGGCGCGAGAAAGGCGGCGACGAGGCACATCAGCGTCGATTTCGGCAGATGAAAATTCGTGATCAGCATTTCCGCCGACAAAATTCTCGACGGCGGATAAATATAGATTCCCGCCGTTGCGGCGACCGCTCCCGCAGGCGGAATCAGCGGATCTCCGGCGGCGCGGCGGCGCGTGAAATCCTCCATCGCGCGCAAGCTCGTCGTGCCGACGGCGAGACGCGGCGACGCGGGATCGGCTCGTTCCAGCTCGCGGCGCGTCTCCGCGGGAACGGCATAAAATTCTTTGTGAATCGAATGCGCCTCGACCGTCGGCGATTTTATCGGCTGAAACGTTCCCAGACCGACGTGCAGCGTCAGGTCGAACATGCGCACGCCTCCCGCGCGAAGCGCCGCCAGCAGTTCCTTGGAAAAATGCAATCCGGCGGTCGGTGCGGCGACGGCGACGGGGTGTTCCCGATGCGCGTAAACCGTCTGATAGCGTTCGCGGTCGAGCGCGGAAAAATCCATTCCCTTCGGGCGGGAACGCTCGATATACGGCGGGAGCGGCAGTTTCCCGACGTCCGCAGCGACGTCGAGCACGCTTCTGCCGCCGGGCATTTCAAATTCGACGAGATATTCGCCGCTGTCGCCGCTCTCTTCCTTGCCGACGACGCGCGCGCGGTAAACGCCCGGCACGCCGAACGTTCCCGCCGAGGCTTTTTTCCCGGGCTTGAGCAGACACCACCAGCGCGAAGGAATTTCGCCCGGGCGCAACAGTAAGCATTCGACTTTTCCGCCCGTCTCCCGCGTTCCCGCGAGCCGCGCCTGAAGCACCGCCGCGTCGTTGCGAAACAGGCGCGTTCCCGCCGGAATCAGCGTCGGCAGCTCCGCGAAAACGTGATGGCTGAACGTTCCCGCCGCGCGATCGACGACGAGCAGCCGCGATTCGTCGCGCCGCGCCGCTGGCGTCTGCGCGATCAGTTCCGGCGGAAGCTCATAATCGAAGAGATCTGTGTCCATTTTCTCTGTTCCCGTCAGTTTTTCGGCGCGCTCAGCCCGAGGGCTTTCTTCTTTTTTTCGAGTGCCTTGTCGAGATTGATCTGAGAACGGATGTAGGTCGGCGAATCCAGATCCTTGCCTTCGTAAAGACGGCTACGCGCGGATTCGAAAATCCCGCGCCGGTCGCCGAGGTCGAATTCGGCGTCGGCGTTTTTTTTCGTGGATTCTTCGATGAGGTCGGGAGAAAGCACGAGAACGCCGCCCTGCGAAGCGTCCGCCGCCGCGGGAACGCCTCGCTTCGGCGCGGAATGCACGACGCGCGACGCCTCGCGCAGCCCCGCCGCGCCGAAAATGCAGATTTCCACGCGGTCGCCCAACGCGGAATTGACGGCGTAGCTCGGAATCGTGCGCCGGTCGCCGCCGAAGCGGTCCTTCACGCGCTGCGCGGTCTCGCTGATGAACGCGAGATGTGGCTCCGCGCCCGTCTCGACGTGAATCGCGAGCGTCTCCGCCGTTCCCGCGGCGGACGTGCGCGTTTTCAGAAGCGGACAGCGGAAAAGGTCCGTCAGCGCTTCCTCCTGCGCGTTTTCGCCCGCGCCGAATCCGACGGAAAAAAGCGTGCGCGTTCCCGTGCCTGGAAACAAGCTGCGGAACGCGGCGAAATCCACGCGCATTCGCCCGCTCCGGTTCAGTAGCATCCGGCAACACGCCTTCACGCCGCTTTCGAGCCACCGGTCGGAAATTTTAAAGCCTTCGGCAAGGCTACCGCCGCCGGAGGAAACCACCTGCGCGATCAAATTGTTTTCGATCAAAATGAAAGCGTTGCTGTTCGCGTGAAGCGCGTCGATCGCGACGGACGCCTGCTCCGTGGACGTCGCGCCCTCCCACGCGAACGGCGTCGTCGCGAAACACACGGAAAGCAGTCCCGTTTCCCGCGCGAGATTTGCGATTTCGACGGACGCGCCACTTCCCGTGCCGCGTCCCAGCGAAGCGACGAGCACAAGAAGATCCGTTCCCGCGAGCATTTCGCGAAGTGCGTCCTCGGACGCTTTCGCCGCCGCCGCGCCGCGCCGCGCGTCCATTCCCGCGCCGCCCCCGCCGGTAACGTCCTCGCCGAGCAAGACCGTTTTCACGCCGGAGTGCGCCAGCGAAGCGAGTTCCGCCGCGCTCGTGTCCGCCGCGA
>CAZWIK010000019.1:21825-32846 GCA_964633895.1 uncultured Enterobacteriaceae bacterium
TGCGGCGTTCCCGCGCGAGCATGTCGCGATACAGAATCGCCAGTCCGACGACCGTCGCGTATTTCGGGTCTGTGTATTTGGGCGCGAAGCTCTGGTTTGGCTCGGCGAGCCGCACTTCCGCGTTGTTGAAAACCGCGCGGGCGAGCTGTCCGATGCCGTTCATCTGCGACGTTCCGCCGGTCAGGAAAACCGTTCCCGAAAAATCGCTTTCGGCGGCGTAAATTTTTTTCGCGATGAGCATGAAGAGTTCCCGCAGGCGCGCTTCCGTGATGAGTTCCATTTTATAACGCGAGACATACGCGGAAAATTCCTTCAATTCGCCCTCGAACGAATCGAGGTCGATTTCCGCGAGAACGCTCTCGTCGCGCGCGAACGCGTAGCCGTGGCGCAGTTTCAGCCGCTCCGCGTCTTCCGCGCGGATTTGCAGCCCGCAGGAAATGTCGTTCGTCACGTGATCGCCACCGACGGGAATCACGCCCGTGAGGACGACCGCACCGTCGCGGAAGAGCGCGAAGTCCGACGTTCCCGCGCCGATGTCGATCACGAGCCGGTTTTTGTCCATTTCCGAAAAACTGCGCACGCTTTCCGCCGAGGCGAGCGACGCGGGGAAAAGCCCTTTCACCGCCATGCCGTAGCGGTTCGGAATCTGGTAAAGCTCCGTCAAATACGCGTCGTCCGCGTCCGCGACCCACATGTCGTAGGTGAGTTCCCGCCCGCTTTTTCCGAGCGGTTCTTCGAGTTCCCGTTTGTCCAGAAGATAGCGACGCCGCAGGCGGCTGACGATGTGCCGCCCCTCGGGAACGCGGTGGAGGCAGGCGGAAAAAGCGTCGTCGCGCGCCGACGCCTTGTCTTCCTTGCTGACGACGCCGCTTTTCACGCTGGTCAGACCGGAAACGGGAAAGCCGCCGACCGCCGCGCCGGAAACCGCGAGACACGCGGAGCGGACGCGAACGTTCGCCTGACGCTCCGCCGCGAGAATCACCGCGTGAACGCTTTCCTTCAACGCGCCGAGATTGATGATTTCGCCCTTGCGCATTCCTTCGGTTTTCGCGCAGAACGCGCCGCTGATTTTCAGCTGCGGTTCCAGATCCGCGATGATCACTTTCGTTTCCGCGCTGCCGATGTCGATGAGTGCCAAAATGTTGTCCTGAGCCATTGAAAATTTTCCTCCGGAAGAATTCACGGCGTTCCCGCGGGAATCGGGATAATCCGCATTTCGCGGCATTCTTTGTCCGGATTTTTCCGGTTGGTGATGAAGCGAATATACGCCGCCGCCGGACGCGGCGTTCCCGCGCCGCCGCCCAGAGCCTTGTCCAGTTCGCCCGACGCGACCGCGCCCGAAAGCAGTTTCAGGTCATCGCGGAAACGATCCGGCGAAAAAACGATATGCGAGATCCAGGCGTTTTTCGGATTCTGCGACGACGCCCGAAGCTCCACGCGCAGTTCCGCCCACGGCATCGCGAGTTCCCGCGCGTCCGCCGGAAAATTTTTCAGCGAAATCGTATCCCAGTCCTTGAAAAGCGTCGGGTAGCGCGTGCGCGCGAGTTCGATGAATTCCGCGAGCGGGCGGACGTTCGCGATGTGGGGAAATCCGTTCCCGTCGTCGGTCGGCTTCACGTCGACGAGCACCGGCAGCATCGACTGCACGCGCGGGAACGTCGCGGCGGGAAAAATCACGCCGTCGTCTGCCACCAGAAACGCGTTCCCGTCCTCGTCGCACCACCGCGCGATCGGGCGGCGTTCCCGCAGGACCACGCGGATTTTTCCCTCGTTCTGACGGGAAATCTTCGCGTCGCGCACCTGCGGATATTCCAGAAGCCGCCGCCGGAGCGCGTTCAGATTCGGCGCGCGGGTTTCGTCGAAGCCCGACCATTCCAGAAACCAGTTTTTGTCCAGAACGCCGCCGTCGTTGACGAATTCCAGTTCGACCGGCCGCATTTCCTCCGCCCGCGTCATCTCCGTCCAAACGAGGGCGAGCAGCGCAACGCTCCCGAGCACGAGAACGACGCAGAAGACCGCGCGCAACACGTCCCGCGCACGGCGGCGTTTCGCCGATTTCGTGTCCCCGCCCAGCGCGACGTTCTGCGGCAACGCGCGCCAGTCCTTGGCGTGCATTTTCTCGGAAAGGCTCTGTTCGTGCTTGCGCGGCATGTTTTCGCGGGAAATTTGAAAAACATTACGCGTTCCCGCAACGGCGCGCAAACAGGTTTTTCGTTCCCGCGCGAAATCAGGCGGTGCGGGCGGCGAAACGCTCGATCGCGGGAGCGATCATCCGCCGCACGAGCTCCTGAAAATCCAGCCCGATGCACGCCGCGCTCTTCGGGAGAAGGCTCGTCGCCGTCATGCCCGGCATCGTGTTCACTTCGAGAAAGAACCAGCGACCGTCCGGCAGAAGAATCACGTCCGCGCGGGAATAATCGCGGCAGCCGCACACGGAAAAAATCCGCTCCGCGTCCGCGCGAATCGATGCGGCGACGACTTCCGGCAGCGGCGCGGGAGCGAGATACTCCGTCGCGCCCGTCGTGTATTTGTTGCGATAATCATACGCGCCGTGCTTCGGGCGAATTTCGACGACGCCGCCCGCGACGCCGTCGATCAACCCGACGGTCAGTTCCCGCCCGTGAAGACGCGGCTCCGCGAGCCATTTCCCCGAATGAATTTTCGCAAGCGCGCGCTTCGTCGAACGCGTTCCCGCAAGCAGAAAAAGACCGACGCTCGACCCTTTGTCTGCGGGCTTGACGACGATTTCGCGCCCGAGCCGCCCGACCAGACTTTTCGCCCTCGGACGCCGCCGCGCCGAAAACGCGATTTCCCGCGAAACGGGAATGCCCGCCGCACGGAGTTTTTCCTTCGTGAAAACCTTGTCGATGCAGAGCGCACACGCGTCCGCGCCGCACCCGGCGTAGGCGAATCCGCGCGCGTCGAGTTCCCGCTGAATCGCGCCGTCTTCACCGTATTCGCCGTGAATCACCGGAAAAATGACGTGGCGCGCGGGATCGAGATCCGCGGGAAGCGCGTTCTCGTCGAGCACGCGCAATTCCACGCGCGGGAACGACGCGGCCAGTGCCTTTGCGCAGGCGGCTCCCGAGCGCAGAGAAACTTCCCGTTCCGAAGAAATCGCGCCGCACAGGACGACAATCGTGAAATTGTTCTCAGCTTTGTTCTCCATGGCGAAAATTTTCGCCCCGTTCCCGCGCAAAATCCAGAAATTTCTTCAAAACTTGCCGTTCCCGCGGGAACGTTTTTTTAGGAACAAAACCGCGAGGCGTCAAATTCGCGGATGACCGCCTGAATTTCGCGTTCCCGAGGCGTGTTTACGGATTGACAGTCATTTTCGGGGGGGGGGTAGGCTGGTAGCAAATTATGTCTTCCACCACAAATAACAATTCAAACGAAACTCTTTTGCGCGCAAAAGAAGCCTATTTTGCGTGCGATTTTAAAAATGCGTTCTCGCTGTTTGAAAAAGCGGCGAAATCAGGAAACGCCGAGGCGCAATGTCGACTCGGCGAATTTTACGACGATTTCGGTCATGGATTTCCCGTCGACTACAAAAAAGCGCGGGAACTCTACGAACAATCTTGGGCACAAGGTTTCCCGCGTGCGGCGGCGCGACAGAAATTGCGAGTATTTATTTTTATTGGTCCGAAGAGGGGAAACCTTGGGGAAATGCCGACGAGGTTTTCAAATGGGCGAAACTCGGCGTCGAACGCGGGAATGATCCCGATGCTTACGCCTGGTTGTATCTTTGCTACAACTATGGCGTCGGCACGGCTGAAAACAAGCGCAAGGCTCGAAAGGTGCTGAAAGAAGGCACCGAAAAAGGTAGCGAGAATTGCAAAAAAATGGCTCGAAGAAAATTAACCTTCAAAAGAAAAATAAAGTGGCAAGCGCAGCAAAAATATTCGCTTTGTTTTTACTCAAAGCCCACAAAAAATATCAAGAACGGCAAAATCATGCGCCCGCAGAAAACGGCGTTCCCGACGCAAGCGGGCATGTACGCTTGGGCGCGGGAACGGATTTTGCGGAAACACAAAATCTCTCGGGATCGATTTTTTCAAATCCGCAGACGGGATTCGGCGATTTCGAGGATTTGTCGAATGCCGGCACTTACAGCGATGACATCCGACAGCAATTTCCCGATACCTGCGCGGTGAAATCTCAGCAAATGGTTTTGGAGCGGTTCGGCGTCAATATTTCCGAGGAAGATCTTGCCCGAGAAGCGATGCAACGCGACTGGTATGAACCCGGAGAGGGAACGCCGTCGAACGCCGTCGGGAATCTCCTCGAGCTTTATGGCGTTCCCGTGAACCGCTTTGAGAACGCGAATATCTTCACGCTCCAAAATGAGCTTGCACAAGGGCATCAAGTGATTGTGTCGGTGGACTCCGACGAACTTTGGTACGACGTGGATGCCGAAGATCAAGCGAATCACGCACTCGTCGTTTCGCACATCGATGTTTCGTCCCCGGGCGAGCCGCTTGTCACGCTGAAAGATCCGGGAACAGGCTACATCGAGCAATACTCGTGGTCGAAGTTTGAGGACGCGTGGCAGGACGGAAATTGCCAGATGGTTTCGACGAAAGAACCTGCGGTGCAAGAATTCGCGCCGGGAATGGAGCATTTCGATTACGAAAGTGGTCATATCGCGGATTTCGGCGATTTTTCTTACGACGTCTTTCTGGCGGCTCATGCCGAAAACATTTCTTTGCCAGAGCCGACGGGAACGGAATTTCTCGATTCTGCGGAAACGTCGGATTTCTCGGGAACGGAAATTGCGGGAACGGATTTTTCAGACCATTCCCCAGCCCTTCACGGGGACGACGATTTCAACGATTTTCATCACGGGAGCGATGATTTTGCGACCGATGATTCCTGCGATTGCTCAGGCTTCGGCGACGAAACTCTTTTTTCATAACCTCAATTTCGCAACCTCAAAATAAATATGGCGAAGAAGCAGAAACAAGCAAACTTCGTTCCCGCAGGGTGGGCGAAAAATTTAGTCCGAAAATTTGATTTGGGATGTCTCGAAACGTTGATTCAAAAATCGGATTTTTTTGATGAAGAGACGCAAAAATCGCTCAAAGACCAATTCGATTTAATTCGTTCCCGCGCAACCGATGAATTTTTTCGGTTGGCGGTCATCGGCGAATTTTCTTCGGGGAAAAGCACGCTCATCAATGCGCTGATCGGCGAAAAATTATTGAAACAGGGAAGCTCTGCGACGACCGCGGCTGCGACGCATATCCGCACAGGCGAGAAGCGGGAGATTTATACGGTTTCGAACAAAGACGGGAGCCCGAAAAAAAAGCGCGTAAGACCGCGCCTTTTTGAAAGCTTTCGCAAGGCGATTTCGCGAATAACAGCCGATGAAGAGACCGCAAAAACAATCGAGCGCGTAGAAATCGTCGTTCCCGCAAAGTTTAAAATTCCGAACTTGGAAATTATCGACACGCCGGGCTTCGATTCGGGGGAAGAACGCGGTCTCCGCCACCGCAAAGTGACGGAAAACGTCGTGAAAAATGTTGCGGATTGCGTTTTGGTTTGCGTGCCCGCAGGTAGAGCAGGCACCCGCGAGTTGAAAGATTTTTTGAAAAAAAATGTTCCCGCTGGCGTTGCGAATGAGGCGTTTTTCATTTTGACGCACGCAGATATGATCGACGAGGACGAGGACGACCTCGACGATGTTTTGGCGCGCGTCGCGAGAGAAATTCAAAAAACTTTCAAAACAGAGCATACGCCGACGATTTTCCCTGTAAATTCCGCCAACGAATTGGCGGAAAAATCGAGCCCCGAATGGAGCGAAAAATTTCAAACAATGCTCGGTTCCCTGCGGGAACGTTTGGATAAAAATCGCGCTCGCATTTTGCGGGAACGCCTGAAAAGCCTTGCCTTGCAACTTTGCACAGACTTGGGAAACGCACAGACTAAACGCCTCGACGACATCAAAAAACGCACGGATTTTATTGCCGAGCACAAGGTCGAGCGCATCGAGAAAATCACGAACGACATGTTGAAGGGAACGGAGTCAGAATTGGCCGATTTACAAAAAAATTCTTTTGAGCCATTGGCGGATTCTATCGCCGGACAAATTGAGGAAGATGCTGAAAATTTGCGCAACAAGTCTTCTAATATAATCCAAGGTCTACGAAATGGTCGGTCTGATGAGAGCGTCCAACGTGCTATTAATAATGCCCAAAAGGCATTTGTAAAAAAATGGGAACAGAACGCGCGGACGGAATGTAAGGAATATCAATTAGAAATTGATGGCATTCACGATAAATTTATCGCCGAGTTTGAGTCGCATTACGAGGGATTTCCAGCGTTGCGTGACCCAATTGACTCCGATTTTAAAAGTGCGGATTTTAATTTCGAGGATGTCGATATTCATTTCGAAGGATCATCCGTTTTGGACGACGTGGAAGACTGGCTTAGCAGCAAATTCCTGGGCAGACATAGCGTAAGTGTGATTCAAAATTGTTGGGCGAATGCACGTCGCAAACTGAACAGTTTCTGTAAAGATTTTTCTAACGAAATGCATACTGCGATTTACAATATCCCCTACAACGCGCAACAACAATTCCGCGAACTCGCGGAAAGACATAAACAAACATACGGGGAGCGCATCGGGAGGTTGATTCGCCAACAAGAACGCGAGCTTACGAACCTGAAGCAAGAGCACCGCGCTTTGCTGAAAGATTGGCACGCCGTGAAGAACATTTTACGAAGGAACAAAGAAAATGGAAAATAGACAAAAGATTGTTGAAAATTTTGAAAAGCTAATCGTCGATTTACAGGCGGAGCCGCTTTTGAAGTATCCTTCTCGGGCGATGGAATTCGCGGCGGCGCGGGAACGCAACATCGTGATTCTCGCCGGAGAAGCCCGGAAAACGCCGGCACGCGTTCAAAAAATCAGGGAGTCGATGAAGCTTGGCGAGAACGCGAAAATTTCGTCTCTTTCGACGCCAAAAGCCGATGAAAAAACGCTTCCCTTGCTCGCCGACGGTTTTGTTTTGTTGGTCGACGCCTCCCGTGCGTGGACGCGCAACGAAGCCCGTTTTTACGGAAAATCTCTCACCGCGGGAACGCCGATCGCCGTCGCGCTTGTCGGTATCGACGAAGTCGATGAAGCCGAGCAAGACGAGGTGATTTCGTATGTCGAAAATCACGTGGGCACGCACGAAAACACGCAATTCTTGACCTTTGAGGAGGCGGGCGATTGCGACGAAGTCGCGGGAACGCTCTTGCGTGATTTTTTTGAAAAATCTTTTGCGAGCACGGAATTTCAAAAATCGCGTTCCCGTCTCGTGAGCGCGTATTTTTCAGCGTTGTTGGAATCGCTGAATTCGCAAATGGAAAAGCTCAAAAACAAAGAAAAGAGCGAGAACGAAGCCAAGCGAGAAAGAATTTTTAAAGAAGAAACAAAACTCGATTCGGGCACGCTTTTTTGGAACCGCCTGAATCGAGAATTTAGCAATCGTCGCCGCGGCTCTGAAAATGCTCTGACGAAAAATATTCACGATAAGTTTAAGTTGGCAGAAGATGAGTTGCAGAAGGAGGCCAAAAATAGTCCCTCCATTCAAGATTGGTGGAAAAAGGATTTTCAGGAAAGATTGAATAAATGGTATGAAGAAATCGGCAAAAAAGTTTTTGCCCTTGCAAACGAGCAGCTGAAAAAAGATTGTGCGCGCATCAAACAAAAAATTGAGCAAAATTTCCATGTTCCCATCGAAATTGTCGAAAACGCCGATGGCGAAAATCTTTCGGAAACGGGGACGAAAGTCGGTGAAGTTTCGGGCGGAGTGAGCGCAGACAAAAAGCGCGCTGTGCGCCTCGGATTGCTCGCAATCGGCGCAATTGCGCAGTGCATTCTCCCGATTCCCGGATTAATGATCCTTGTGCCGAATGTTGTTGGCGAACTCGCGCTCCCCGGCATAGAAAAAAAAGCGAAAGAAGCTGCAAAAGCAGAAATCTCCCGCATCGTTAGCGAGACCGCGCAAAAAATGGAAGAAGCTTGCTTGAAAGCGATTCGAGACGGCTACGAAAGCAATATGCAAGCATTCGAACGCGCGCTCGAAGAATGGGTCGCGGGAACGCAAGAAAAAATCGATGCCCAAAAAGACGTTCCCGCGAATGCCGCGATTACGAGCTTGCGCGAAAATTGCGAAAAACTTTTGGCAGAAATCAAAACAGAAATCGAAACCCTCTAAATTGTCGAATCATGGGAAATCAAACTTACGAATTGTTCAATTTGCGCAAGAACGAGCTTGCGAAAATCGCAGGAGCGCAGCTCGAAATCGCGAAAAAAGTAGACGACGATTCAGCAAAAGAAACGAGCAACGTTCCCGCGGCGACTCCGACTGAGGAAGTTTCGGGCGCGCTCGAGCGGCTCAATCGCCCAACTTTTAATGTGTTGCTCGTCGGCTGTTTCAGCAGCGGGAAATCGACCTTTTTGAATGCGCTGATCGGCGAGAAACTGCTGCCGCAAAGCTCGCGCCCGTGCACGGGCGTTTTGACGTTCCTCAAATACGCCCCCGAAGCCGAAAAGAAGATTCTCATTTATAAAAAAGACGTTCCCGCACCGGAAATTATTGAGGGAACGGACTTGAAAGCAGAATTGAAAAAACGCGTGCGTATTTCTGATGACACCCAAAAAGAAGAGGCGACAAAAGCCACTCCGTATGAAAAAGCCGAGGTTTTTTATCCGCTCGACCTTTGCAAAAACGGAGTCGAAATCATCGATTCCGTCGGGTTAGACGATCCGGAGAGCCGCGATACAATCACGTTCAATTACGCAACCAAGGCAGATGCGATCATTTATTGCGTTGACAGCGGGCACGCTAACTCGGCGTCGGATCAGCGAACGATTCGCGAATTGTGCAAGTTGGGGTTTGAAAAAATTTTTTGTATTGTCACGTTTTACGATAGATTGGTTGAAAGTTCTAAGTCTGACGGGGAGCCGCTCGAAGAAGTGAAAGAAGGCATCGTCTCGTCGCTGTTGAAGTTGCAGGGACTGAGTCGAGGCAACATTTTCTTTGTCGATTCAAAACACGCGCTGGAAAAGAACGCCGACGCGATGAAATTGTTTTCAAAAATGAAAACGAGTCTTGAACAATTTCTCGTGAACAACAAAGGCAAAGATCAACTTGTGCGGACCGTCGAGCAGCTCGGGAAGGTGAATGCGGAATGCTCCGATCGCATTCGAGTATGCATGGATTTATTGTCGAAAGATGCTACCGAAATCGTGAAAAAAATCGAAGCCGCCAAAATTCCGCTTCAAAATCGCGAAGAAGAAGCGCGCGGCATCATCGAAGACTTGAACGGCGACATTAAAGACACGATTGATGACATGCGTCGTCGCGCGGAAGCAGCTTTCGACAATCTTTCTGAAACTGCCCAAAATACGGTGCAAAACTACTCGTCGGAATCGAGCGACCAAGAGGATTGGAAAAAAGAATTGAACGACAAACTTAACCTCGCCGTAGAGGAACGATCAGAGAAAGAACGGGAGACGCTAGTCGCGGTCTATAAAGAGCGTGTGGACCGCTTAGAAGCTCGGCTTAAGAAAAAAATTGATACGTTTAATAAAAAGCTGTCTGAATTGTGTAAGGGTATCGATCTGGATTATTTCAAGCTTTCTTTCAAGCTTTCGGGTGTTGAAGAGAATTCGGGCTTAGGATGGGCTGCCACCGCTGCTGTCGCCGTGGGATCCATGGTTGCTTTCGGTCTTATCGCGCTACCTTTCGTGTTTCTTGGGAAATGTCTCTTTAACTCTTTGATCAAGGACAGCCGCCTACAAAAATTCAAGGAAGCCGCACTTAGCAACGTGCGAAAAGCATACTCCGCAAATAAACGCGAAAAATTCGTTTCAAGCATGGTCGATTCGTGGAAAAATCAGCTGGAGGACTCCAGCAAGGAAGTCGAATCTTGCTTGAAAGGCGAAATCGAGAAAATTCGTACAGATTTGCAAAAAACGCTTAAAACCCTCCGCGCCGGCAAAACCCAAAAGGACGCCGCGCTCAATGAGTACAAGGAAAATCTTGCAAAAAATGCGGAACTTTCGGAGAGCCTAAGCTTATTCAAGTCTAAGATTTCTTAAGGTTCGCGTTCCCGCGGGAACGGAAACGCGGTTTTCAGACGACGCAGAGCGTCGCGCCCATCAGAAGCATTCCGCCGCCGATTCCGTAGATCGAAAGATGATGATGTCCCCAGCGCTCCGACATCGGTAGCAGCTCGTCGAACGAAATGAAAACCATGATTCCCGCGACCGCCGCGAAAAGCACCGCGAGCACCGTCGGCGAAAGAAACGGGAACAGCACCAGCATTCCGAGCGCGGCGCCGACCGGTTCCGCCAAGCCCGCCAGAAACGAATACCAGAACGCCTTCTTCCGGCTTCCCGTCGCGTAGAAAACGGGAATCGAAACCGTGATGCCCTCCGGAATGTTGTGCAGCGCGACGGCAATCGCGATCGGAATGCCGAGCGAAAGCCCGCTCAGCCCAGCCGCGAACGTCGCCATACCTTCGGGAAAATTGTGGACGCCGATCGCCAGCACGAAAAGCATTCCCGAACGGTGCATCGCCTTCGCGGGAACGCTCGCCTTCGCTGCGGCGGAAAGTTCCTCCACGCCGTGCGCCTCGTGCGGATTTTCGTCTTCGGGAACGAGCCTGTCGATGAGCATCGCGACGCCGATTCCGCCGAAAAACGCCGCCAGTCCGAAAAGTTTTCCGCAAAGCCCGCCGTGAACCGCCGCGAGCTCCCGCTGCGCCGACGCAAACAGTTCGACGAAGCTGATGTAGATCATCACGCCCGCCGAAAGCCCGAGCAGAAACGTCAGCAAGCGCGTGTTCGTGCGCTTGACGAAAAAACCGATCGCACCGCCGATGCCCGTCGCGAGTCCGGCAAGCGTCGTCAGCATCAGCACAATCAGAATCTGCTCAATCGTAAATTCGCCCATCGCGGAAATTCAGCGCTCCTTTCCTTCATTTTTCCCTTTTCCGTCGAAAGTTAAAAGCGCAAAAAAAAG
>CAZWIK010000020.1:0-18683 GCA_964633895.1 uncultured Enterobacteriaceae bacterium
ATTCACGGTCGCGCATTTTGAGCCTCGCGGCGTTCCCGCGCAAAGCGTTTTTTTTCCCCGCATTTCCGCGCGGATGAAATTTCTTCTCGAAAATAAGCCGCCGTGCGCGGATAATCGGCGCACAAAAAAAATCCGAAAAAAATCCTGACCATGAGCGAACATTCCGTAAAAGCCACAGTGGCGATTCCCGCGCGTCTCGGTTCGACGCGGCTTCCGGGAAAAGTCCTTCTCGATCTCGGCGGCAAGCCCGTCGTGCAGCACGTCTGGGAACGCGTCGGCAGAATGAAGAATGCGGGGCGCGTCGTGATTCTCGCCGACACGGAGCAGGTGCGCGCGGCGGCGACGGCGTTCGGCGCGGAAGTCATCATGACGTCGCTGGAATGCCGTTCGGGAACGGAGCGGCTTTCGTCCGTGCTGGCGCGGCTTCCCGGAGAATTTTTTCTGAACGTGCAGGGCGACGAGCCGTTCATCGACGCGGCGATGCTCGACGCGCTCGTCGACCGCTACGCGGAAACGCGTTGCGAACTCGTGACGGCGGTCGCGAAAATCACCGATCCCGCGAAGCTGACGAATCCGAACGTCGTCAAAGTCGTCCGCGGGAGCGACGGGCGCGCAATTTATTTTTCGCGTTCTCCCGTGCCGCATTTGCGCGGCGTCCCCGCGGAAAAATGGCTCGCGGACGGAAAATACGCGTGGTGGTCGCACATCGGCGTTTACGGCTACGCGCGGGCGACGCTTGAAGCGCATCCGACGATGCCCGTTACCGTGCTCGAAACCGAAGAATCGCTCGAACAGCTCCGTTTCATCGACCGCGGCATGAGTTTCCAGACGATCGAAACGGATTATCATCCCGTCGCCATCGACACGGCGGAAGACCTCGAAAACGCGCGCAAACTTTTTCTTTGAAAAAAAACACGAAGCAGATTTGCGGAGAAAAAATGACGAACGAAGAACTCATTGAAGCGGGACGGCGCGTTCTCAGCGCGGAAGCGGAAGCGTTGCGCGTGATGCTGAGCGGCTTGGACGAAAATTTCGCGCGCGCCGTCGAAATTCTTTACGCTGCGGAAAACAAAGTCGTGATTTCCGGCGTGGGAAAATCGGGACTGATCGGGCAAAAAATCGCGGCGACGCTCTGTTCCACGGGAACGCCCGCGATTTTTCTTCACAGCGCAGACGCGGTGCACGGCGACCTAGGCATCTGCCAGCCGGGCGATCCCGTCGTGCTCATTTCAAAGAGCGGAACGACGTCGGAAGTCGTCCGCCTGCTCCCGATTTTCCAGAAGATGGGCGCGAAAATCATCGCCATCGTCGCGAATAAAAATTCGCCGCTCGCGGAAAAATCCGACGTCGTTCTCGACATCGGCGTGAAGACGGAAGCCGACCCGATCGGCATCGTGCCGACGACGAGCACGACGCTTCAGCTCGCGATGGGCGACGCGCTCGCCGCCGCGCTCATGCACAAGCGGCATTTCGGCGAGAAAGATTTCGCGAAATTTCATCCGGCGGGGCAGCTCGGACGCAATCTTCTGCTGACAGTGAAGGACGTGATGCGCCCGCTCGGAAAAATCGCCGTCGTTCCCGCGGACGCTTCGCTGCGCGACACCGTCGTCGCGATGACGACGTTCCCGCACGGCGCGGCGGTCGTCGCCGACGGGAACGGCTCTTTGCTCGGCATCATCACGGAGGGCGACCTGCGCCGCGCGCTTCACAAATACGAAAATCTGACGGGCGTTTCCGCGCGGGAACTGATGACGGAAAAGCCCGTGTGCGCGTTCGCGACGATGTCGCTCGGCGACGCGGCGCGCATGATGGAAGACCGTCCGTCGCAGATTTCCGTGCTTCCCGTCCTGGACGCGCCGGGCGGAAAAATCGCCGGGCTGATCCGCATTCACGACATTTATCAGGCGGGCTTGGTCTGATTTTTTTTCTGAAAAAAAAACGCGTTCCCGCCGCCGGATTTCGTTCCCGCCGCGAGAGCGCCGTTGAAAACCGTTCCCGCCGCGTCCGACTTTTTCTTTTTTTTTCAAAAAAATCGATTTGTCGATGAAACGACTTCCGAGTTGGATTCCGTCTCCTGGCTGTCTCGCCGAATGGCGGGCGAATCTTCCGCCGTTGCGGGAACGCTGGATCGGCGCGCTCGCCGCGTTGACGGTGATTTCCACGCTGTGGAACGCGACGGGCATGGCGGCGACGCCGCTCCTCGTCTGCACGATTCTCGCGGCGCTGACTTTTCTCGCGATGTTTTTCCCGATGTCTTCGATCGCGGGAACGCTCGCGGACGCGAAGGAAAATCTGCGCCGGCTGGTGCGTTTTCCCGTATTCTGGCTCGGAATCCTTTTGTTCGCGATGATGCTTTGTCAGCACATGAATCCGAGCCGCGAAATCATTCTTCAGGAAAAAGCGTGGTGGCAGATCTGGTATATTCCCGAACACGTTTTGTGGCTGCCCGACGGGATCGCCGCGCCGTTCGGGCTGGACGGGAACAGGCTCGGCATGAACGCGCTGCGGCAGATGTGCATCTTCGGGAGCGCGTGGCTTGTGCTGTGCGCGCTTTGGTGCGGCGTGCGTTCCCGCAGAATCCGCACGTGGCTGATGTGGGCGCTCGCGCTGAACGCCGTGCTGATCGCCGTCTTTTGCCTGTTGCGCTGGTCGAACAATCTGACCTCGGAATACCTCGGCTACAAAACCGGCGCGAAAAGTTTTTTCGGCGTTTTTTCCTATAAAAATCACGCGGCGGAATTTTTTATTCTGAGCCTGTCGCTCTCGGTGTCGCTGTCGCTGACGTGCTGGCGGCGGAGCACGGAAAATTTCCGCAAGAGCGGCGCGCATATTTTGCTGGCGGCGTTCTCGTTTTTTCTCTGGATCGCCGCGCTCTGCACGGCGAGTTTCGCGGGAATCGTCGAAGCGGCGGCGTGGCTAATCGTCGTTCCCGCGCTGATTCTCGCGTCGGGGCTGATGCGGCGGCAGACTTGGATCGCGTTCGGCTTCGTCTTCGTGATGATCGCGGGGCTCGCCGCCGTCTGGTTCGCGACGGCGGACATGGACCGGACGTGGAACAAAATCGAAGCGAAATTTTCGCTGATAAAAAAGGAAGAAATCGACGACCGCGCGCCGTTGCGGGAGCTTTCATGGAATATGTTCACGCGCAGTCCGACGCGGGAACGCTTCGGCTGGGGCGCGGGAGCGTATCGCTGGATCGCGCCGTCGTTTCAGCGGCAAATTCCGGAATTTCTGAACAAAAAGGGCGGACTGAAAACGTGGACGGAATACGCGCATTGCGATCCGTTGCAGATGCTCGTGGAGTGGGGTGCGGTCGGCGCGGGAATTTTCTTCGCGGGAACGCTCTGGTTTTTCGCGTTCGCGGCGCGGAACGTCCGCCGCTGGCGGGTTTCGTCCGTCGCGCTGCTGTGCGGCGTCGTTTTTTTCATCGCGCATTCGACGATGGATTTTGTGAGCTACAATCCCTCGCTACTACAGATGCTCGCCGTTCTCGTCGTCGCGTTCCGCTGGAGCCTGAAAGGGCGGGAACGCGCGTTCCCGCCGCCCGCGCCGGAAAAGTTTTCTTCCTTTAACCTGTGATTTCAACCCGCTAAGATTTTTCGCCATGACAGAAGAAGTCCTCCAAGCCATTCCGCATCGCCCGCCGTTTCTTTTCATCGACAAAGTCGTCGAAACTCGCGCCGACGGCATCACGTGTTCCCGCACGTTCCGCGCCGACGAAAAATTTTACGAAGGACACTACCCGAACGCGCCGCTCACGCCGGGCGTCCTGCTTTGCGAAAGCGTTTTTCAGGCAGCCGCGATTTATCTCGTGAAAAAGGCGCGGGCGAGCGGCGACGCGGATTTCGCGAACCGCACTCCCGTGCTTTGCCGCATCGAAAACGCGAAGTTCAAGGGCATGGTTTTTCCGGGCGACGAAATCGTCATCGACGTCAAGGAAGGCGAGACGCTTTCCGGATTTTACTATCTGAGCGGGAACGTTCGCAGCGGCGGGAAAATCGTCCTCCAGATCAAATTCGCCCTCGCGATGCTCGCGAAAAACTGACGCGCGGGAACGCGTTTCTTTTCGGATTTTCTCTTTCAAAAAAATGAGCGATTTTCTGAAACTCGCGGGAAAAAAAATCGTCGTCACGGGCGTCGCGAACAAAAAATCCGTGGCGTGGTTCGTCGCGAAAACGCTGGAAGAGGCGGGCGCGGAAGTGATTTTTTCCGTGCGCTCGCGGGAACGCGCGGCGTCGCTGGAAAAGCTGTGCGCGGGCAAGCCGGTCTTCATCTGCGATGTCGAGCGCGAAGAGGAAATTCCCGCGCTTGCGGACGCGGTTTTCCGCGCGCACGGAAACGTCGACGGGCTACTTCACAGCATCGCGTTCGCGAATTACGCGGACGGATTCAAGCCGTTTCACGAAACGAAGCGAGCGGATTTTCTGCAGGCGACGGCGATTTCCGCTTTTTCGCTCGTCGAGCTTTCCCGCGCGTTCGCGCCGCACATGAACGCGGGAGCGTCGGTCGTTTCCGTCGGAATTTCCTCGCAGGTCGCGGTGGCGAATTACGGCTACATGTCGCCGATCAAGGCGGCGTTGGAGTCGGCGTCGCGCTTTCTGGCGAAATCGTTTTCCGCGCAGGGGATTCGCTTCAATTCCGTGAACGCGGGGCCGCTGAAAACTTCCGCGTCGGCGGGCATTCCCGGCTATCTGAAAAATTATCTTTTTGCGGAAAAACTCACGATGCGCAAGGCGAACGTCGCGACGCAGGAAGTCGCGGACGCGATCGTCTGGTTGCTTTCTCCGCGCTCGTCCGGCGTGAACGCGCAGTCGCTCGTCGTGGACGCGGGAATGGGCTGGAATTTTTTTGACGAAGAAGTCGTCGCCAGAGCCACGGAAATTTAACCGCGGAAAAAGCGGCGGCGCGGGAACGCGTCATTTTTCCCCGCCGGATTTTTCGAGCTCTTCGCGGGAGGCGCGGAGGATGCGCAGACAGAGGTCGCGCAGATCCATGACGGCGCATCGCAGTTCCCGCGCGAGCTTGCGTTCCCGCGCGTTGGTGGGAGCGAGCATTTTCATGCCGGCGAAATGGCGGTTCAGCGCGGCGTGGGCGTTTTTCATCAGGCACACGGACAGACCGAATTCCATCGCCTCCTCGGCGTCGATCGCTAGGAGCATGTCCCGATGGGCGGCGGAAAGCGTTCCCGCGAGAATGCCCGCCGCGCGCGCGGAAAGTTTTTCGGCGCAATTCGTCTGCAACAGTTTGCCCCAGCGGTTTTCGGCGAATTTGAAAACGGCGGAAACGGCGATGCTTTCCGGAAGATTGTGCAACGAATAGACGGGCGAAAACTCCTGCGACGGTTGCTCCGCGTCGGCGTTCCCGTCCGCGGGATCGTCGCCGCCCGCGGGCGTTTCCGCGTCGTTGTCCGGCGAGCCTAAATGCCAGCCCATCGCGAGCGCGCAATGGTCGAGCCGGTCTTCGTCGAGGCTTCCTTCGGGAATGCCGAACGTCTTTTCGTAAAAATCAAAAAAGCGGGCGGTTTCGTTTTCGGCGCGCCTGAGCAGACCGCGCCATTCGCCTTCGCCGCGGAAAGCCTGACGGCGGCTTCCGCCGTCGCCCGCGTTCGCGTTCGGATTCTGTCTGTCCCCGGAATTGTCCATCAAATCGCCGATCTTTTTTGAAAAAAATGTTACGCGAAGCTTCCGCTTTTCTCTGCGTCTCCGCAAGCCTCAAACACGCAGTGCGAATAACTTTTTCGTCAAAACGGGCTTGATTCCGCGCGGGAAAAGAGTACACTCGCGTCTCACATCGTTCTTTTAAAGGCGTGGTAGCCAAGTGGGAAGGCCGAGGTCTGCAAAATCTCTATGAGTCGGTTCGATTCCGACCCACGCCTCCATAGACGATTTCCATTTCTTCCCAATCCAAAATGTCCATAAGGTTCTCCTCCTTTCCCTTATGGACGGTCTCCGGCGAGTTTCCTCCTTTCTACTCGCCGGAGACTTTTTTTCTCCCCGCGCGGGAGGGGACGTCAGTCGTTTTTCTTGCGGCGGGAAGGGTATTTCCGCGAGGCGCGTTTCGTCTGTCCACCGCCGCTTTTCAGGAGCGCGATCTGGTCGCGGAGCAGGGCGGCTTTTTCAAATTCGAGGCGGTCCGCGGCGGCGAGCATTTCTTCTTCCAGTTCGGCGAGCACGGCGGCGACGTCTTCGTCTTTCGAACCTTCCGCCGCCATGAGCAACGCTCCCGCATCCGCTTCGTCCGGCGTCGGCAGAAGGCTTTCCTGCACGGCGCGCCGCACGCCTCGTGGCGTGATTCCGTGTTCGACGTTGTAGGCGAGCTGGCGTTCCCGCCGCAGCCGCGACACGGCGATCGCGCGCGTCAGCGAATGCGTCATTACGTCGGCGTAGAGAATGACGCGACCGTTCTCGTGGCGCGCGGCGCGTCCCGCCGTCTGAATGATCGACGTTTCGCTCCGCAGAAATCCTTCTTTGTCCGCGTCGAGAATCGCGACGAGCGCGGCTTCGGGAATGTCCAGCCCTTCGCGCAGCAGATTGACGCCGATGAGCACGTCGAACGCGCCCTGACGCAGCCGCCGCAGGATTTCGACGCGCTCGATCGCGTCGATGTCGGAATGCAGATATTCCGCGCGCATTCCGCGCTCCCGCATGAATTCGCAGATGTCCTCGCTCATGCGTTTCGTGAGCGTTGTCACGAGCACGCGTTCGCCTTTTTCCGAAGCGAGCTGCGCCTCGTGAATCACGTCCTCGATTTGTCCTTTGATCGGACGCACCTCCATCACGGGATCGAGCAGCCCTGTCGGACGAATGATCTGCTCGGCGACGACGGCGGAATTTTCCAGCTCGAACGGCGCGGGCGTCGCGGAAACGAAGACTATCTGCTTCACGAGTTCGTTGAATTCCTCCGGACGAAGCGGGCGGTTTTCGAGGGCGCTCGGCAGGCGGAAGCCAAATTCCACGAGCCGTTCCTTGCGGGAACGGTCGCCGTGAGACATGCCGTAAATCTGCGGGAGCGTGACGTGCGATTCGTCGATGAAGCAGAGAAAATCTTTCGGGAAAAAGTCGATCAGGCACCACGGACGCTGCTCCGGCGTGCGCCCGCCGATGTGCATCGAGTAATTTTCAATTCCGTAGCAGAAACCCGTTTCGCGCAGCATTTCGAGATCGTTTTCCGTGCGCATCCGAATGCGCTGCGCTTCGAGCAGTTTTCCCTCGCGTTCGAATTTCGCGACCTGCGCTTCCAGCTCCGCACGGATTTTTCCCAGCGCGGGAACGAGGCGTTCCTGCGGCGTCACGTATTGATTCGAAGGATACAGGTCGAAATGTTCGATTCGCGTTCCCGCGCGTCCGGACACGGGATCGAGCAGGCGAATTGATTCGATTTCGTCGTCGAAAAAAGAAATGCGCAGCGCGATTTCCTTGTCGGCGGGAAAAACGTCCACCGTGTCGCCGCGCACGCGGAAGCAGCCGCGGGAAAACTCGACGTCGTTGCGGCGATAAAGTGTTTTGACGAATTTTTCCAGCAACTCGTCGCGGTGGATTTTTTCGCCGACGTTCAACGGGATCACCATTTCGTTGAAATCGTCCGGCGAACTTGAACCGTAAATGCACGAGACCGAGGCGATTACGATCACGTCGCGGCGGGAAAGCAGGGCGCTCGCCGCTGCGATGCGGAGGCGCTCCAGGTCGTCGTTCACGGCGGAATCCTTTTCGATGTAAGTGTCTGTCGCGGGAACGTAGGCTTCTGGCTGGTAGTAGTCGTAATAGCTGATGAAATACTCGACCGCGTTGTCCGGGAAAAAGTGTTTGAATTCCGAATAAAGCTGCGCGGCGAGCGTTTTGTTGTGCGAAATGATCAGCGTCGGACGCTGGACGCGTTCGATAATGTTTGCCATCGTGAACGTTTTCCCCGAACCCGTCACGCCGAGCAGCGTCTGGTATTTGTTGCCGAGCCGAATACTGCGCTCGATGCGATCGATCGCCTGCGGCTGGTCGCCCATCGGTTTGAATTCCGATGAGAGCTTGAATCGTCGCGGAGCGTTCCCGCCGCTGAAAATTTTCTCCGGCATTTTTTTTTCGCGGGAACGCTACCGCTTTTCCCCGCCGGCGTCGAAGGGATTTTTTTTCTCCGCTTTTTTTTGCGGGAACGGGCGGCTTAGTAGAAGACTTTTTCCATGAAGAGACCGCGCGCGGGAGCGGTGGAGACGCGCGCGTCGCAGATTTTCGCTTCGCGGTAGGCGAGCAGATCCTCTGGCGTCATTTTCCCGACGCCGACGGCGTAAAGCCCGCCGACGAGCCGCCGCACCATTTTGTAAAGATAGCCGCTCGCTTCGGTCGTAATTGAAATTTCGTTCCCGCGCCGCGCGACGTCGAGCCGCCGCAGATCTTTCACGGGGTTTTCGCGCTCCGCTGACGCATGATTCGCGCCGAAAGCCGAAAAATCATGCACGCCGAGTAGCAGCGTTCCCGCGCGCGCCATCGCGGGAACGTCCAGCACTCGCTCGCCGATTCCCCAGCAGTAGCGCGCCTCGAACGGCGTCGGAAAACCTTCGCGGATGTGGTAACGGTAGCGTTTCCCTTTGACGGAAAAACGCGCGTGAAATCCGTTTTTCGCCTTCGCCGCGCGCAACACGACGATTCCCGCGGGTAAGCCCGAATGCAGCGCGCGCAGTAGCGTTTCCGGCGGATAATTCCAGCGCGAATCGAAATGAAAGCACTGCCCGCGCGCGTGAACGCCGGAATCCGTCCGCCCGCTCCCGTGGATGCGGATTTCCTCGCGCGTGATCTGCGCCAGCCGTTTTTCGAGAAAATCCTGCACCGACAGCCCGCATGCCTGGCTCTGCCAGCCGTGAAAATCCGTGCCGTCGTAGGCGACGACGCAACGGTAGCGCGTGAATCCGTCCGGAATCGCGTTGAAAGGTTTTTCGCTCGGCGTCTTTTGCATGAACCGAAAAAGAAAACGTTCCCGCCCGCCGCACGCAATCCGGATTTTCCGCTGTAAAAACGCGCGGCGCGGCACTAAGATTTTTCCGCAATGCAGACGACGGAAAAAATTCTGGACGGGAAATTCGTCGCGAGAACGCTCGGCGCGGAGTGGCGCGGCGGCATTCCCGCGAAGATTCTCGGCGCGTCGATCGATTCCCGAAAAATCGCCGCCGGAGAAATTTTCGTCGCCGTGAAAACCGAGCGGCGCGACGGGCACGATTTTCTCGAAGCCGCGCGGGAACGCGGAGCCGCAGGCGCGCTCGTCTCGCGCTTTTCGCCGGAATGCGCGCTCCCGCAACTCGTCGTTCCCGACACGGTTTCCGCGCTACAGAAGCTCGCCGCCGCGCATCGCGAGAAAAATTGCCGCGGGAGCGTGTGCGTCGTCGGCGTCACGGGCAGCGTCGGCAAAACGTCGACGAAGGATCTGCTCGCGGAAATTCTTTCGCAGGCGGGCGCGACGCTCGCGACCGAGGGCAATCTGAACAACACGCTCGGCGTGCCGATGACACTGCTGAAAATCGATCCCGCGACGTGCAGGTTCGCCGTCGTCGAAGCGGGAATCAGCGTTCCCGGAGAAATGGCGATTCTGGCGGGAATGATTCGCCCGGATTTCGCCGTCGTCACGAACGTTCGTCCCGCGCATCTCGAAGGCTTCGGCACGACGGAAAATATCGCGCGGGAAAAAGCGGGGCTTTGCCGCGCGGCGGCGGAGACCGGCGGCAGGGCGGTCTTTCACGCGGAATTGCTGAAATACACGGCGTTCCGCGAGCTCGGCGCGGTCGGCGTTCCCGCGGAAAACGCTGAGATTCGGGAACGCGGCGATGGCTTTGAAATCCGCGTCGGCGCGGCGCGGAAATTTTTCGCGAAAAACATTTCGCGCGGGCTTTCGGAAAACGCGGCGCTGGCGATCGCCGTCGCGTCGGAATTCGTTTCCGACGAAAAAATTCAAGCCGTGTTCGACGCGTGGACGCCGTCGAAAAACCGCGGCGAAGTGCGGGAACGCGCGGACGGCGGGAAGATTTTCATCGACTGCTACAACGCGTCGCCTGCGTCGATGCTCGATTCCGCAGAAGCGTTCGCGCGGCGTTTTCCTGCGGGCGCGGGAACGCCGCGTCTCTTCGTGCTCGGCGGCATGGGCGAACTTGGAGCGGATTCGGAAACGCTGCATTTCCGCGTCGGCGAAAAACTGCCGCTCGATGAGGGAACGGACGCGCTCGCGCTCTTCGGCGGGAACGCGGCGAAAATAGGCGAGGGTGCCGTCGCGCGCGGATTTCCGCGGGAACGCGTCCGCGTTTTCGGCGACATCGACGCGCTGCGCGGATTCGTCACCGCGTTCCGCGGGAATGTGATGGTCAAAGGCTCGCGCGCGTTTGCGCTCGAACGCGCGATTCCGAAAGAGTGAAACGTGTCGAATCCGGCTGAAATCGTTTTCCGCTTCGTCGCCGAATTTCTGTATGAAGTCGTCGGGCGTTTTCCGCTGCGCGTCGCCCGCCGCGTTTCGGATTTTTTTGCAAAAAAATTCGCGCGGGCGAAACGTCTTCTTTTCCGTCGCGGGAACGCCAAAACCCGCCTGCGGGAGCGCGGCGACGCGGGCGAAAAATTCGCCGCGGAGTTTTTGAAAAAAGAATGCGGCATGAAAATTCTCTGTCGGAATTTTCGCGCGGGACGCGATGAGCTCGACATCGCGGCGCGGGACGGCGAAACGCTCGTTTTCGTCGAAGTCAAAACGCGGGCGGAAACGGACGCGCATGGCGCGGTTTACGCCGTGGACGCGCGGAAACGCGCCGCGCTGAAGCGTGCGGCGGACGCGTATCTGCGCGAGCTGCGGGAACGCCCGCGCGCCGTGCGGCTCGACGTCGTGGAAGTTTACGTCGGCGTCGGCGAAAACGGCGAAGAAACGATGCGCGCGGCGCATCACCGCGCGCTCCCGTGGCGGGAACGCCGACGGAGGAATTAGTTTTTTTTTCGAGAAAGGCGAAGCGTTCTCGCGCGGTCCGTTTTTTGTTCGCGGGGCGGTTGACAGCGCAGGGAACTTTTTTCATAATGCGTAGCACCATGCGTAAAATCCCCTACACACCGTTGTGCGCCGCCGTCGCGCTTTCCGCATTCGGCGTCGGCGCTTATGCCGAAGACGTTCCCGCGAAAAAGAAACCGCTCAACATCATTTACATCATGAGCGACGACCATGCCGTGCAGGCGATTTCCGCCTACGGGCATCCGATCGGAAAACTCGCTCCGACGCCGAACATCGACCGCATCGCGAACAACGGTGCGCTGTTCATGCGGAACTATTGCGCGAATTCGATTTCCGGACCTTCCCGCGCCTGCATCATCACGGGAAAACATTCGCACGCGAACGGCTACATGAGCAACGAGTGGGGTTCTTTCGACAATCGTCAGAACAACGTCGCGAAAGTTTTCAAAAACAACGGCTACCAGACGAGTCTCGTCGGCAAATGGCACATTCCGAGCGACCCGACGGGCTTCGACAACTGGCAGGTTTTCGTCAATCAGGGCGAATACGTGAACCCGCGCCTGATCTGCGGGAACGCGGAAGGGCGCTCCGCCGCGGGAACGAAAATCAATTTCGGCGCGGGCGTTTTCGCGCAGACGAACAGGGACGGCGAGGCGTTCCCGATGGGCTATTCCACGGAAATCGTGACGAACCGCGCGATTCAGTGGCTCGAAAACGAGCGCGACAAATCCAAGCCGTTTTTCTTCATGGTGCATTACAAGGCGCCGCATCGGAACTGGATTCCGAAAGAAAAATATTACAACCTTTACGACGATGTGGCGTTCCCCGAGCCGTCCACGTTCTTCGACGACTACGCCGGACGCGTCGCCGCGAAGGAGCAGGATATGTCGATTTTGTGGACGATGCGCTGGTCGGCAGACCTGAAACTGTTCCCGTCGCGCGACAAGCACACGCTCCCGCGCTGGATGTTCCCGCCGCGCATGTCCGACGCGCAGATCAAGAAATACATCGAGGCTTACGTCGGGAAAAACAATGCGTTTTTCGACGCGGGAATCTGCTCCGAAGCCGAATGGAACGAATGGAAAGAACACCGCAAGGACGAAGCGTGGCTCGAAGCAAACAAGGAAAAACTCCAAAAATTCCAGAGCTGGGCGTATCAGCGCTACCTGCAGGATTATCTCGCGACGATCCGCGGCGTGGACGACGGCGTCGGCGAACTGCTCGATTATCTGAAAAAAACGGGACTCGACGAAAACACGGTCGTCTGCTACGCGGCGGACCAGGGATTTTATCTCGGCGAACACGGCTGGTTCGACAAGCGTTTCGCCTATGAGGAATCGTTCCGTATGCCGATGATGATGGCGGGACCGGGCGTCGCGCAGGGCGTCAAAATCGAGCAGCTCACGCAGAACATCGACTTCGCGCCGACATTTCTCGACATGTGCGGAATCGCCGTTCCCGCGGACATGCAGGGCGAATCCTTCAAAGAACTACTCGACGGGAAAATGCACCCGGACTGGCGGGAATCGCTTTATTACAATTACTACGAATTTCCCGCAGAACACAGCGTCCGCCGCCACTGCGCGGTCAATTTCCGTTCGCACGACGGCAAGGAGGACTGGAAGCTCATTCACTTCTACAAGGAAGACATTTGGGAGCTTTACAATCTGAACGCCGACCCGACGGAAATCCGCAACATTTACGGCGAGGCGGGAACGGAGGAAATTACCGCTGTTCTCAAAGCGAAAATGAAAGAGTTGCAGGAAAAATATCAGGTTCCCGCCGAATACCTGAAGCCGGGAACGCCGCAGCGCGACGACGACAAGGTTCAGCTCATTCCTCCGCTGGAAGTTTGAGCCGAAGCCGCAAAAAAAACCGGCGTTCCCGCGATTTGGCTCTGCGGGAACGCCGTTTTTTTTTAGCGAGAACGTTTTTTCGAAAAAAAAACCGGCGGGAACGCCGCGCGTTTTTCGACCAAAACCGAAACGCGTTCCCGCGCTCGGATTCAGATGTCAGATGCAGTAATCCTTGATTTCGGCGTTGCGGTTCAAAATGTGCTGAAGCGAGAGCGAGGCGAATTTTTTCCGAATTTCCTCGTTGAGCTCCGCCCAGACTTCCCGCGCGGCGCAGTCGCGGGAACGCTTGCATTTTTTCGGACAGCCGACGCAACCCACGATCGAGATCGGACCTTCCATCGTCTCGACGATTTCCAGCAGCGAGATTTCTCTGGGCAGCCGCTTGATTTTGTAGCCGCCTTTCGCGCCGCGGACGGAGTAAATCATTCCCGCCTTGCGCAGGGCGATGATGAGCCGCCCGACGTATTTTCGTGAAAGCCCCTGATCCTTGCAGATGTCGCTAATCATTCGGGGCTTGTCGCCGTCATGCTGCGCCAAGTCCGTCATGATCCGCAATCCGTAGCGCCCGCGTGTAGAAATCTTCATGGCGTTTTAAAGACTATCTTTTAAGGAGTATTTGTCCAGAAAATCAGGCGTTCCCGCGGCTTTCCCGCGAAAAAAAACGCCGCTCGGCTTGCGGGCTTCGCGGCGTTTTTTCTTTTTTTTCGGCGGAAACGCCGTCTCGCGTTCCCGCGCGGCTGTATCCGTCAGGCTTTTTTCGCGATCGCGGCTTTGATGAAAGCGGCGAAGAGCGGATGCGGCTTCGAGGGCTTCGATTTGAATTCGGGGTGGAACTGGACGCCGACCATCCACGGATGATTTTCGACTTCGACGATTTCGACGAGGTGCGAATCCGGATTCACGCCGCCGATGCGCAGCCCCGCCTCCGTGAGCGCGTCCAGATATTTGTTGTTGAATTCGAAGCGGTGGCGGTGGCGTTCCCGAATGATGTCTTCGCCGTAGGCTTCCCGCGCGTGCGATCCCGCGGCGAGCGCGCACGCGTAGGCACCGAGGCGCATCGTCGCGCCTTTTGACACGATGGATTTCTGCGATTCCATGAGGTCCACGACGGGATTTTTCGTATAAGGGCGGAATTCCGTGGAATTCGCGTCCGCGAGTCCGAGCACGTGGCGCGCGAACTCGATGACGGCGATCTGCATTCCGAGGCAGATGCCGAAATACGGAATTTTGCGTTCCCGCGCGTATTGCGCCGCGAGGATTTTTCCCTCGATTCCGCGGTCGCCGAAGCCGCCGGGAACGAGAATGCCGTCCAAGCCGTCGAGCGGGGAAAGGTCTCCGTTTTCGATGTTTTCGGAATCGATGCGCCTGATTTCGATTCCGCAGTCGTTGGCGATCCCGCCGTGAATGATGGATTCGTAAACGGATTTGTAGGCGTCCTGCAGTTCGATGTATTTGCCGACCACGCCGATCTTCACGTTGTGCGCGGGATGTAGCAGGCGTCGGATGATGTTTTCCCAAACGGAAAGATCGCGCGGTTTCGCGTCGAGGCCGAGTCGGCGAATGACGACTTCGTCGAAGTGCTCCGCCGCGAGCGTGAGCGGCAGTTCGTAAATGGAATGCTCGACGTCGCGGCATTCGATGACGGCGTTCACGGGAACGTTGCAGTAGAGGCTCATTTTTTCGCGCATTTCCTGCGTGATCGGGCGTTCCGCGCGGCAGACGAGAATGTCGGGCTGAATGCCGATTTCGCGCAGTTTCGCGGTGGACTGCTGCGCGGGCTTGGTTTTCAGCTCTCCCGCCGCGCGAATGAACGGAATGAGCGCGCAGTGAATGAAGCAGACGTTCTCGCGTCCGACGTCGAGCTGGAACTGGCGCAGCGCTTCGAGAAACGGTAGGCCTTCGATGTCGCCGGTCGTGCCGCCGACTTCCGTGATCAGCACGTCCACGCCTTCGCCGCCGCGCAGAATTCGTCCCTTGATTTCGTCGGTAACGTGCGGGATCACCTGCACGGTTTTCCCGAGATAATCGCCGCGGCGTTCCTTGGCGATGACGGCTTCGTAAATCTGCCCCGAAGAAACGGAGTTTGCGCGGGAAAGCGCGCCGTTCGTGAAGCGTTCGTAATGACCGAGGTCGAGGTCGGTTTCCGCGCCGTCGTCGAGCACGTAGACTTCGCCGTGCTGATAGGGACTCATCGTTCCCGGATCGACATTCAGATAAGGATCGAATTTCTGAATGCGCACTTTCAACCCGCGCAGCTCGAGAAGCGCGCCGAGCGCCGCCGCCGAAAGCCCTTTTCCGAGGGAAGAAACCACACCGCCTGTGACAAAAATGTATTTCATAGACGGGAACACAGACTATGAAAAAACGGGCGCATGTTAAAGCCAAAAGATTTTTTCGCGTTCCCGTGTGGCGCGGGAACGCCTCAAAGCTCGACTTCGCGGCGGAATGCGCTATCATTTCCCGCCGATGAGCGAGGGTTTTCAGAAAATGGAATTTCGTCTGCAGGGCATTGGATGTTCTCCCGGCGTCGTTCAAGGCCGGGCGTTCGTCTTTTTGCAACGGAGCATCGAAGACATTCCCTGCTACAAAATCGAGGAAAGCGAGCGGGCGAAGGAAGTCCGCCGTTTCGAAAAAGCACTGGAAGACACGCGGGCGCAGATAAAAGGGCTGGCGGAAGACGTGCGTTCCCGCGGCGCGACGGCGGAAGCGGATATTTTCGACGCGCATCTGCTGGTGCTGGACGATCCCGCGATCGTCGGCGAAACGCTTAAGGCGATGGCGGCGACGGGGCTGAACGCCGAGCATTGCTTCAATTCCACGTCGCGCCGCTACATCGAATTTTTCGCAGGGTTAGACGACGATTATCTCAAAGAGCGCGTTTCCGACATCCGCGACATCACGCAGCGCGTTTTGAAAAATCTTCTCGGCGTCACGCTTCAAGGCGCGTCGGAACGTTTCGCCCGCCGCATCGTCGTCGCGGAAGATCTGACGCCGTCGGAAACGACGACGTTCGAAAAATCCAACGTTCTCGCGCTCCTTACGGACGTTGGCAACCGCACGAGCCATGCGGCGATCGTCGCGCGAGCGATGGGCATTCCCGCCGTCGTCGGTTTGCGGAACGCGTCGCTTCGCATCGCGCAGGACGACGAAGTTTTGGTGGACGGCGAAAAGGGCATCGTCTACATCAATCCGTCGGAAAAGACGCTCGCCTGTTATTCCAACATTTCCCGACAGCGTTCCCGTCTCGCCGCCGTCATCGAAGGCGAAATCGGTCTGCCCGACGTCACGCGCGACGGGAAGCGTTTTCATCTCGAAGGAAACATCAGCGGCGCGGAGGAGCTTGAAGGTCTGAAAAAATACCGTCTGTCGCACGTCGGACTTTTCCGCTCGGAAGGCATTTTTCTGCGCAACGACAAATTCCCGAACGAAGAGCAGCAGTTCGACGAATACCGGCGCGTCGTCGAGGGACTTCCGCCGGACGGCGGCGTGATCATTCGGACGCTCGACCTCGGCGGGGACAAACTGATTTCGAGCAGCCTTCTGGCGCGGGAAGACAACCCGTTCATGGGTTTCCGCGCGATCCGCTTCTGTCTGGAATTTCGCGATATTTTCAAAGACCAACTCCGCGCGATTCTGCGCGCGTCGGCGTTCGGGAAAATGAAAATCATGTTCCCGATGATCAGCTCCGTGGCGGAAGTCGTCGCCGCGAAGGAAGTGCTCGAAGAAGCGAAGGGCGAGCTGCGTTCCCGCGGCGAAAAGTTCGACGAGGACATTTCCGTCGGAGCCATGATCGAAATTCCCGCCGCCGCCGTCATCGCGGAAGACATCGCCGAAGAAGTCGATTTTTTCAGCATCGGGACGAACGACCTCACGCAATACGCGCTCGCCGTGGATCGCGGGAACGAAAAAATTTCCCATCTCTACGATCCGTATCATCCCGCCGTGCTGAAACTGATTTACTACATCGTGAGATCGGCGCACCGGCGGTCGATCCCCTGCGCCGTCTGCGGAGAAATCGCGGGCGATCCCGCGTTCGCACCTCTGCTCGTCGGCATGGGCGTGGACGTGCTGAGCATGACGCCGTCCTGCGCCGCGAAAATCCGCTACATTCTGCGCCACACGGACACGGCGTCGATGCAGAAGCTCGCGCGGAGCGCGCTCACCGAGTCGGAACCGCGCAACATTCAGGCGCGGCTCACGCTTTTCATAAATTCGATTTTGCCGAATTCCGACGAACCGACGCAGCCGTAAGCGTTCCCGCGAAAAAAAACGCGTTTCTTCCCGCGCGCTACGAACGCGGCGCTTCCCCTCCGATTTTTCCTCTGCGAGGTTGCAAAACCGCGGCAATGTGTGTTTCATGAAAGCGCAGTATGGCAGAGGGCTTTCAAGTTATCGCGCGCAGGTGGAGACCGCAGCAGTTCGACGAAATCGTCGGGCAGGAGCACATCGTCCGCACGCTGAAAAACGCGATTGAGACCGGTCGCATCGGACACGCGTATCTGTTCGTCGGTCCGCGCGGCACGGGAAAGACGACGACCGCCCGCATTTTCGCCAAAGCACTCAACTGCACGAACGGTCCGTGCGTCGCTCCGCCGGAAGACGACCCGATCTGCCGCGCCATCGTCGCCGGCGCGTGTCCGGACGTTACCGAAATCGACGCGGCGACGAACCGCAGCGTGGACGACGCCAAGCAGATCCGCGAGGAATGCTATTATCCGCCGATGCAGTGCCGCTACAAAATTTACATCATCGACGAAGTTCATCAGCTTTCCAAAGACGCCTTCAACGCTTTGCTCAAAGTCATCGAAGAGCCGCCGGAATTCGTCAAATTCATTTTCGCGACGACGGAATCCGACAAAGTTTTGGAAACGATTACGTCGCGCTGCCAGCGTTTCGAATTTCAGCCGATTTCCGAAGAAAAAATCGCCGCGCGCCTGCGCAAAATCACGGAAAACGACGGCGTGGAAGCCGACGACGACGCTCTGCTCGCGATCGCGCGGCTCGCAAACGGCGGAATGCGCGATTCCCAGTCGATTCTCGATCAGGTCATTTCTTTCTGCGGAAAAAAAATCGCCGAACGCGACGTTTCCGACATCTACGGTCTCGCGTCCAAGCAGGAAATCGAAGGTCTCGCCTCGGCGATGGCGCGCGCGGATTACGCCGCGGTCATCGGTTTCGCGGACAAATTCGTCGAGGACGGGCGCGATCTTCTGCGCGTTCTCGCACATACGCAGACCCGCGTCCGCGACGCTTTGCTGGATTCGATCCGCGGGAACGGCAAAAGCGCGCTGCTCGGCGCGACGATGCGCACGGAGCAGCTTTTGCGGATGCTCGACGCACTCAACGCGGGCGAGGGCGGCGTGAAGTTCGGATTGAGCGAGCGCGCGAATTTTGAAGTAACGTTGCTCAAAGCCGTCGAGCAAAGCCGAACGCGCGCGATCGATTCCCTCATCAAAGAAATTTCCTCTCTCGCCGAGTCCGTTCCCGCCGGCGACGAAAAAAAAAATAAGCTGACGGCGAAGTGCGAAGCCGCGCTTGCCGAAGCCGCCGCCGTCGCGGACGTTCCCGCGCCGTCCGTTCCCGCCGCGCGGAAAGAAACTTCTGGGAAAACTCCTGCACCCGTTCCCGCCTCGAAAAAAACGCCGCCGAGAACGCCGGCTTCGCCGAAAAAAAACGTTCCCGCCCCCGCACCCGTTCCCGCGCCGGCGGACGACGATTTTGCCGTGCAATATGCAAATTTCGACGAAGCGTCCGTCGCGTCGTTCGCGCCGAAAAAAAACGTTCCCGTTCCCGCGGACGCTTCTCCGCGTGCCGTTCCCGCGCCGGCGTCCGCCGCCAAAAAGGATTCCGCCGCGCTGAAAGCGGCGATCG
>CAZWIK010000020.1:18783-26467 GCA_964633895.1 uncultured Enterobacteriaceae bacterium
CGCGCCGCTTCGGTCTTCCCGTGAGCGTGGCGATTCTCACGATTTACAACAAGGCGCGCTCCGCCGAAATCATCGAAATTTCGGTTTAGCTTTCCGCAGGAGCGTGCGATCATGAATTTAAAATTCGACGCCGAGCATGAGCGAGCTCAGTCCGGAGCCGATGCCGAGCAGCGCCGCTTTCTCGCCGCGGCGGAACGTTCCCGCGTCCGCGTAGAGCGCGAGCGTCGCGGGAAGCGAAACCGAGCCGACGTTCCCGAGGCGGTCGAAACTGCGGCGGTCTTTCGCGGGATCGAGACCGAGCTTCGCGAAAAGCGCGGACGAGTGGCGCGCCCCGACCTGGTGCGTGATCACGTGCGCGGGAACGCTTTCGTCCCAGCCCGTTTCCGCCTTGAAATCCGCCCATGCGCGCGCGGCGAGAGCGACGCCGGCTTCAAGCAGTTTTTCCGAATCCGTCTGCATCGCGAGCGCGTCCCCGCTGGCCTCTCCTTCGCAGAGTCGGTTCGCGGCGGAATCCGTCGCGACGATTCCGCCGACGAGGCGCGGCGATCCCGCGGGCGCGAGGTCTTCCCGCGCGAGCACGGCGGCGACCGCTCCCGCGCCGATCGTGAAATTCGCGAAATACGGCTTGATTGACGAGCGCGTCAGCGATTCGTCCGCGTTGAGCCGCGCGATCGTGCTTTCGACGAGCGGACGTCCGTTTTCTCCGGAGCAGATCAACGCGCGGCGGATTTGTCCGCTTTCGATCATTCCCGCGGCGACGGTCATCGCGTTCAGAAAACCGAGGCACGCGTTGGAAACGTCGAAAATCATCGTGCGATGCGTCAGTCCGAGCAGACCGTGAACGTAAGCCGCCGTCGAGGGCTCGAGCCGGTCTCGGCACACGGCGGCGTGGACGAGCAGATCGATGTCTTCCGCGCGCGTTCCCGCCGCGAGCATTGCTTTTTTTCCCGCGAGCGCGGAGACTTCGGACGGTCGCATCGGGCGGCTCCAGAAACGGCGTTCCCGTATGCCCGTCATCAGCTCGAGCCGACCCTGCGGCAGTTTGAGCCGCGCGTAAACGGGCGCGAGTTTTTCTTCGAGAAAATCGGACGTCCAGACTTCGTCGGGAAGCTCGACCGCCATGCGTTCAATCACTGTTCGGGAAAATTTCATTCCCGCCCATTTTCCTCTTCCCGCGCGGGAACGCAACGCTTTATCCGCGCCGCCGCGGGCGTGGGGAAGCCGTTTCCGCGGGAACGCTTTTGCGGAATGCCTTGCTTGTTTGCAAGTGGCAGGGGATGCAGGATTCGAACCTGCGACCAACGGTTTAGAAAACCGCTGCTCTATCCACTGAGCTAATCCCCCGAAAACGGAAAGGCGAAAATTTAAGGAAATTCGGATTTCTTTTCAACAAGGAAGCCGCGCCGAATTTTTCGGGCGAGGCGAAAACGCGCGGCGGGAACGCGCGTCAGCGCGGAAAATCCGTTTCTCTCGCGGGAACGCCGCGGTTGAGACGCGCGCAAAGCCCGTAGCGGAGATTTCTCGCCGAATGCGAGACCGACGGGAACGCGCAGAGCGCGCAAATTTCCGCGAAAACCGCCAGCGACGCCGGAAAAATGTCGGCGCGTTTCGCGGGAACGCCGAGCGCGATGCGCGCGGGAACGTCCGCGTCCGCCGTCGCGCGGAGAAGCGTTTCAAGCGTGGCGGCGGAAAATTCGTTTTTCCCGCCGAGAATTTTCGCGCAGATTGCGGCGGCGCCACCGCAGAATATCGGTTTCGCGCGCGGCGGAATTTTTTCCGGCAGAGCGTCGCAAAGCGTTTCGCGAATGAATTTCCGCGCGGCGAAAATTTCTTCCGCCGGAATTTTTTCCCGCGAATCGGAAAAGAATCGCCGAGCCGTCCGAACGGCTCCAAGTGCCCAGCTTCGGACGAAAAGCGGCTCGCGCGCGTCTCCTTTCGCGATGAATTCCAGACTGCCGCCGCCGAGATCGAAGACGGCGCAGGGCGTTCCCGCGCCGCCGTCGGACGCGACGCCCGCCGCGACGAGTTCCGCTTCCTCTTCGCCGGAAAGCACGCGCATCGGCGTTCCCGTCGCTTCGCGCACGGCGTCGGCGAATTCCGGCGCGTTTTCCGCCGTGCGGAACAGGCTCGTGCCGACGATCGCCGAACGCGCTGGTGCGTATCCGGACGCGAGCCGCGCCAGCTCGGCGACGGCGCGGATTCCTGCGGCGAACGCGTCGTCCGCGATGCGTTCCCGCGCGCTTTCCGTCGCGGGCGACAGGCGCACTTCGCGAATCGTTTCGAAAATCGGCGCGGCGTTTTCTCCCTCGGCGACGAGCAATTTTATGGAATTGGAACCGATGTCGATGACGGAAGAAATCATTGCGGGAACGGGTTTTCAACGAGGAGAACGACGGGCGCACCGTCGCTTTGACGCGCGGGAACGACGATGCGCAGAAAGCGTTCGCGCGGAAAATTTTCCGTGAGGAAATCGCCGTCGCGGCGAAAAACGTCCGGCGTTCCCGCGTCCGCCTTCAAGCGGCAGACGACGTTTCCCGCGCCGTCGCACAGCAACGCTTCGGAGAACGGAGCGTTCCCGCTGAAGAAGAAACGGAAGTGCGGGAACGCGTCGCCGTCGCCGGAATTTTCCGGATTTACGCGGATTATCGCGCCGGAATCCGTTTGCGCGATCGACGCCTGGTCGAGGCTGTTTTTCCACTGAAAAAGGAACGCGACGACGAGCGCGAGCGCGGCGACGAGCAACCACGTCAGGCGAGGCGGGCGGCTGTCGCCATCTTCGCGGCGCGTGGTTTCGCGTTTTTCCGGGGCGTCGGTCATTTTCGTTTTTTTTCGGGTTAAGCGAAAAGTTCTTTCCGTCCGTCGGCGTCGGAAACGATCGGCGCGTAATTCAAGTCGCGGCGGATCGCGGAAATGTCGAACCAGTGATCGTGCGAAAGTTCCGTCGCGACGAAGCGCGTGATCGGCGGCTCGCCCGCCACGCCAAAAATTTTCCAGAAAAATTCCAAAAACGCGCCGGCGCGGTAAGCGCTTTTGAATGAAATCGAATGCTTCACGGCGGGAACGCCGAGCGAGGCGAGAATCGCGTTGATCCAGTCCCAGAGCACGACGGGCGCGCCGTCGGAAACGAAATAAACTTTGCCGTTCCCGCGCGGCGCGTCGTTCCCGCAGAGCACGGGAGCGTCGGCGAGCAACGCGCGCGCCGCGAGCAGATGCGCGTGCGCGGCGTTTTCGACGTGCGTGAGATCGACTTTGTTTTTTCCGTCGCCCACGATGCGTAGCTTCAGCTGCGCCGCCTGTTCGATGACGCGCGGGAGCAGGTGCGGGTCGCCGCGTCCCCAGATGAGATGCGGGCGCAGCGAAACCGTGCGCAGCTGCGGCGAATGCGCGTCGCGGACGAGTTTTTCCGCCTCGGCTTTGGTTTTTGCGTAGGCGCTCAGCGCGAGCGCGTCGTTCCCGCAGGGCAAAGATTCGTTCTCGCCGCGAATCGGGGCTCCGCTGAACGCGACGCTCGGCGTGCTCGTGTAGACGAGATTGCGTGTTCCCGCGTCGCGGCAAGCGTCGATGACATTGCGCGTTCCCGCGATGTTTGCGCGCGCGAAATCCTTGTATTTTCCCCAGATTCCGGCTTTCGCTGCCGTGTGAAAGACAACGTCCGTTCCCGCGAAGATCCGCGCGAGAGCAGGACGGTTTTTTTCAAGCGAAACGTCAAGCGGGAAAAATTCCGCGCCGTCGAGCGCGTCGATTTCCGGCTGAGGCGAGCGCCCGATCGCGCGCACTTTCCAGCCTTCGGCGAGGCAACGGCGCAGAAGCGCTTTCCCGAGAAAGCCGCCGCCTCCGGTGATCGCAACGCGGGTCATTTTTTTTCGCAATGAGAAGCCGCCTGATCCCGCGCGGATTTTTCGAGCAGGTCGATCCAGTCCGCGGCGATGCGCACGGCTTCGCGCAGCGGCACGTCGTAGTCCGGCCAATCGTCGTCGTCATTGCCTTTTGCGGAGAGCCGGGGAAGGGCTTTCAGTTTGGAGGACGTTCCCGCGGTGTATTTTTCGCCGCGCGCTTCGGAATTTTTCACTTCTTCGGCGGAATCGAGCAGAATTTCCGTTTTCGGGTAGGCGTTTTGCGCTTCCAGCTCGGCGTATTCGTTTTTCACCAGCTCGTAAAACGCCTTGTCGTCGTCCCGCATTGTCTGGCGTTCCCGAATGCCGAGCGGCACGGATTTGTTTTTTTCGCGTTCGTCGATCCACGCGATCGTGCGGTTGTGCGTGAGAAATTCCGGCAGTTCCGCCTGGCGGCGGCGGCTGTTTTCTTCAAGAATCGCGACGAGTTCGGGCGAGACGGGCGCGCTCAGCCAGCCCGGAAGCGATTCGTCGAGCACGGACGGAATCGTGTCCCACGGGAGCGGGCGGTCGAGATCGCTTTCGCCGACGGGCAACACGCTGTAAATCGACGGCACGGCGATGTCTGACGCGACGCCTTTGATTTGAATGGAATTGCCCGACGGCGAATACCATTTGCTGCGCGTCAGTTTGATCGAGGCTTCCTGCGAAGAATCGTAGGTGCTGAACGGAATGACTTCCTGGACGGAGCCTTTCCCGTGCGTCTGCGGATCGCCGACGATGAGCGCGCGGCGGTTGTCCTGCAACGCTCCCGCGACGATTTCGCTCGCCGACGCGCTGAGTTTCGAGACGAGAATGACGAGCGGTCCCGTCCATTCAGGTTTGATGGCAAAAAAGCCTTTTGCCGCGCCGACGAGCATGCCGCCGGTGAGAAGTTTGCTCGGGCGGTTGTCCGCGCTCTGCGTCTGCAACGCGGGAACGCCCGGACCGACGAAAAGCTCGATCAGGTCGATCGCTTCGTTCAGATAGCCGCCGCCGTTGCGCCGCAAATCGAGGATGATTGCCTTGACGCCCGCTTTTTTGAGTTTTTTCAGAAGTTCCTCGACGTCTTTCGAAGTCGAGAACGAAGTTTTGTTCGAGCGGTCTTTTCCGTAAAAAGAGGGCAGTTCGATCACGCCGACGGGAACGACGCCGTCGCCCGCGGGAACGTCGAAAATTTTCGCGGAAGCGAGCTGTTCCGTGAGTTTGATTTCGTCGCGGATCAGCGTCACGAGCTGGCGGGAATGGTCGTTGCCAGATTCGATGAGCAGACGCACGGGAACGCCTTTTTCGCCGCGGAGCATCCGCACGATCCGGTTCAGGCGCATGCCGACGACGTCGGTCAGCTCTTCCTTGCTTCCGTCGACGCCCACGGCGACGATGCGGTCGCCCTCGGCGATTTTTCCGGAGGCTTCGGCGGGCGAGCCTGGCATGATTTCGCGGACGGTGCAGTAGCCGTCGTTCATGTAAAGGACCGCGCCGATTCCGCAGAGCGAATTGCGCATCATGATTTCAAATTCCTCCATGGACTGCTTGGAGAAAAACGACGTGTGCGGATCGTAGAGCCCCGTCAGCGCGTTGAGAAAAATTTCTTCGACTTCCCACGGTTCGAGCGTGAGATTGCCGCGGAGCTTCGCGTAGCGTTCCCGCAGTTTCGCGCAGGCTGCGGCGACGTCTTCCGGTGTGGGCACCGCGCCGTCGGCGGCGGAATCCGCGCGGGAACGCACGACGCCGGCGTTTTCCGCGTTCCCGTCCTCGTTGTCGCCGTCTCTGCCGAGCAATTCGGTGATGAGTTCGCTGGTGAGACGCTGTTCCCAAAGCGCGTCCGCCGCCGCTTCGTCCGCCGGCCAGTTTTCGTCCTTGCGGTTGATTTTGAGCGAATCGCTGCGGTTCAAGTCGAACGATTCCGGAGCTTGAAGCCGCGCGTCGATTTTCGCAACGCGGTCGTCGAGGCGTTCCAGAAACAAGTTGTAGATCGTGAACGCCGCGTGAAGGTTCCCGCGTCCGATGTAGTCGGAAAGCGTCGCCGCGAAGCGGGCGTTCAGCACCTCGATGTCCTTTTTGAGAAAGAAGACGCGGGCGGAATCGAGCGAATAACAGTAGGACTTGATGAGCTCCGACATGTCCATCTCCGCGATTTTTTTCTGGAGAATGTGCGCGCGTTCGAGGAAAAACGCGGTGAGGCGCGTTTCGATTTTCATCTCTTGCGTCGTCGTGTAGCGCGCGCTTTCCTGCGCTGGAGCGACGATCGCGGGAACGTTTTCCGGCGGCGGCGTTTCCGCGAAAGCGGCGACGCACACGGAGGCGGACAGCAAGAGAAAAGATGCGGTTTTTTCGGTCATGGCGAATGAAAAATTTTTGGAATCGGAAAAATCAGCGGCGGAAATAACGGACGTTGCCGGAGCGTTCCCGCAGACGTTCCGCGGCGAGGGCGAAAACGGCGCCGAAAAGCAACCCGCCGATGTGCGCCGAATGCGCGATCGTCTGCGTCGAGGCTTCGGTCGCACGCAGGGCGGGAATTTCGGAAAAAAACAGTCCCGCAAGAGAAAGCACCGCCAGCGCGGCGAAAATCATCAGGGCGCGCATTTTCACGGGAATCAGAAAAAAAATCAACGCCTTGATTTCGAAATTCCGATAGGCGACGGAAAAATACGCGTAAACCGCGGCGATGCCCGCCGACGCGCCGACGAGCGTGTGCACCGCCGGATTTACGGCGATTCCGGCGGTCAGCGCGAACCAGACCAACCCGCCCGCGACGGTTCCGCCGAAGAAGACGGCGAGCGCGTTCCCGCGCGAATCGTAGCGTTCGACGGCGTTCCCGCCGAAATACAGCGCGAGCATGTTCAGGACGATGTGCCAAAACCCGCCGTGCAGAACTCCGTAAGTCAGAAAATTCAGCAGAAATCCCTGCTCGATCCAGAACGCATTCAGCATCAGCGACTTCGCGCAAAAAAGATTCAGCTGCTGCGCCGCGAAAATCAGGACGCAGACGACGATGATCTTGTTCGTGGCGGAGCGCTCCCAAAAGTCGCGGATGCGGGAAGGCAGTTCGGACAAGCGCGGAACGCGCGGAATTTGCGTGCGCGGGAACATTTATTTTTTTCTGCGCGCGGGACTTTTCCCCGCGTTCGGCGTCGCGCCCTCTGGCGAGACGATGGCGTCGGCGAGACCGTAGGCGATCGCTTCCTCCGCCGTTAAATAAAAGTCGCGGTCAGTGTCCTTTTCGATTTTTTCGAGCGGCTGTCCGGACGCGTCGGCGAGAATGCGGTTCAGCTCGCTGCGCGTGCGTTCCATTTCCTGCGCCTGAATGTGAATGTCCACGGCGGGACCTTGGAACTGTCCCATGATGAGCGGCTGGTGAATCATCACGCGGGCGTGCGGATAGAGCAGGCGATTGCCTTTCGCGGGAGCGCTCAGCAGAATGGAGCCCATCGACGCCGCCATTCCCGTGACGACGACTTTCACGGGCGAGGAAATCAGCTTGATCGTGTCGTAGATCGCCATGCCCGCCGTGATGGAGCCGCCCGGCGTGTTGATGTAAAAAGTGATGGGTTCGCCCGGATTTTTCGCTTCGAGAAAAAGCAGTTTTTCCGTGATGTCGCGCGCGCTCGCGTCTTCAACGGCACCCCAGAGGAAAATTTTTCTCTGCCTGAGAAATTCTTTCTGAATCTGCGCGGCGATCGGCGCGTCTTCCGGCTTCGTCTTTTTTTCGTCTTCTTCGCACATAACTGATTTTTTGAAATTCTATTTTCCCTGCAATGATTGTGCCAGAAAAAACCGAACGGCGTTCCCGCGTTCCCGCGTTCCCGCGC
>CAZWIK010000020.1:26567-31490 GCA_964633895.1 uncultured Enterobacteriaceae bacterium
AAAAAAATCAGGCGGGCTGTTGTTGCGAAAGGCAGTGGAACGAGCCGCCCTCGATGAGAATGACGCGGGAATCCAACCCGACGACTTCCCGCCGCGGGAACGCTTCGGCGATGATACCGAGCGCGCGCGAATCGCCGCTCTGACCGTAAACGGGAACGATGACCGCGTCGTTCAGAATCAGAAAATTCGCGTAGCTCGGCGGCAGGTCGCGTCCGGCGAGCGAGAACGGTTCCGGCATCGGCAGTTCCAGCACGTCGAAACGTCCGCCCTCGGGCGTGCGCAGGGCGCGGAGCTGTTCGAGATTTTCCGCGAGCGGGCGAAAATTCGGCTTCGCGGGATCGCTTTCCGAAACGGCGAGAATCGCGCGCGGCGCGACGAAGCGCGCGAGGTTGTCGATGTGACCGTCGGTGTCGTCGTTCGCGAGACCGTTGGAAATCCACAGAATTTCGTTCACGCCCAAGCCGTTTTTGAGCGCGGATTCGAACGCCTCATCGTCGCGTCCTTCGGCGCGGTTCGGATTTTTCTGGACGCATTCGGTCGTCAGCAGAAGTCCGTCGCCGCTGACTTCGATCGCGCCGCCTTCAAGCTCGAACGGGAACGCGAAGCGGCGCGTTCCCGTCGATTCCGCGATGCGGGCGGGAATTTCGTTGTCGAGATCCGCGGCGAATTTTCCGCCCCAGCCGTTGAAAATCCAATCCGTGAGCGCGATTTCGCCCGTCGCGTCGTTTTTCACGAAAAGCGGACCGTGGTCGCGGCACCAGACGTCGTTCGCGCGGTGATCGAAAAAGCGGATCGCGGAAAAATCCGCCTTTGCTTCGTTCAAAAATTTTTCCGCCTGCGCGCGGAGCGTTCCCGCGGCGCAGTTTAGGCAGACGGGTTCGCGTCGCGAGATTTCCGCGACGAACGCCGCGTATTGCGGGAGAAGCAGGTCGAAATGCCCGGGCCAAAGCACGGGATTCGTCGGCCACGTCAGCCATATCGCCGCCTGTTTTTCCCACTCGGCGGGCATTCGGAAACCGAGCGCGCGGGGAGAAGTTTTCATGAAAAAAATCGTTTCCTTGAAAAAAAATTGTCGCGGGAACGCGCGGAGAAGCGGGAAAAAAAGGCGTTCCCGCGCGTCAGCGGCGTTTTTCCTCCGGCAGCCGCCAGAGAAACGAGCGGCGGCAGAGCATGAGTTCGCCGCTCGGCGAAACCACGGTGAGCTTCCACGCGGTCGGGCGTTCCCGTTCGAGCGACTTCGGCCACGCTTCTCCGGTGAGCCCGAGTCGAAGCTCCCCGGCGGGCGTTCCCATGAACGCCGGCAGCGTGAACGTCTGCGTCTGCTCGCCGGGTTTATCCGGACGGAAATAGCGCAGCGTCGCGACGCTTCCTTCGGGAATTTCTCCAAAGAGTCTGAGCGCGACGACGAGATAAAGCCCGTCGCGCGTTTCGGGATCGGAGCGGACGACGCGGTTCGAGCCCGTCGATTCCTCGTCCGTGAAATATTCCGAAATGCGCTTGAAATCGTCTTCTTTTTTCCACGTAAAAAACGCGTATTCGATCGCCTCGGACGCGCCGTCTTCCCGCTGCGAAGGCGTCGGCGGCACACGGCACGAAGCGGAAAAGAGCGTTCCCGCCGCCAGCGCGAGCAACGTTCCCGCAGATTTCAGCGCGGATTTTCGGATGGACATTTTTTTTCGGAAAAAAAAGCGGAATGCGAAAGGAAAATTCGGCGTTCCCACGCCCGAAGACGGAAAACGCGGGAACGCCGACCGGTTCATTTGCGCTTTTTGGACGCGGCGGCGGCTTCGGCGGCGCGCGCCTTGCAGCGTTTCTGATAAGCCGCACGGCGGCGGCGTTTGATTTCTTTGTTGTATTGTTTGCCCATGATGTAATCGATTTGTTTTTTTTTGAAAAAATCTCTGAACGAGTTTCGGATAAAATCAAATTCGGCGGAAGGACGCAAAACAGAACTCGTTCCCGCCGCGTTTTCCCGCTACTTTTTTCTGGAAACGAGCATTCCGATGACTTCTGCGAGAAAGGCGCCGTTCCCGCCGATTTCCTCGCAGAGCGCCCGCGCGCGCGCCGTCATCTCTTCCGCGCGTTCCCGCGATTTTTCCGGACCGTGCAGCGCGGGATAGGTGAATTTTCCGTTTTCCGCGTCGGCGCGCACCGGCTTGCCCATCGTTTCCGCGTCGCTCGTGAGGTCGAGAAGGTCGTCGACGATCTGAAACGCGATTCCCGCGCAGTGCCCGATTTCGTTCGCTTTTTTTAAAAGCTCCGCGTCGTTCCCGCGCGCGCCGAGACGGAATCCCATCGCGAGCGAGGCTTCGAGCAACGCCGCCGTTTTGTTTTCGTGAATGTAGTCGAGGCGTTCGGGCGTGCGCGCGCCGCGTTCGCCGAGCGTGTCTTCGACTTGCCCGCCGATGAGCCGCCGCGAACCCGCCGCGTCCGCGAGTTCGCGAATCAGCCCGACGGCGATTTCCGGCGTTCCCGCGTAAGCCTCGGCGAGCAGCGCGAAGGCGTGCGTGAGCAGGGCGTCGCCGGCGAGCAGGGCGAGGTCTTCCCGAAATTTTTTGTGGCAGCTCGGTCGCCCGCGCCGCAGGTCGGAATTGTCCATGCACGGCAGATCGTCGTGAATGAGCGTGTAAGTGTGCAGGCATTCCAGCGCGACGCAGGCGGGCAGCGGGTCGACGTCCGCGCGCGGGAACGTCTCCGCCGCGGCGAGCAGTAGAACGGGGCGGATGCGCTTGCCGCCCGCGCAGAGACTGTATCGCATCGCGCGGTGAAGTTCCTGCGGGAACGCGGATTCGTCCGGCGTCCACCGCAGAATCGCCTGTTCCACGCGCGCCGTGCATTCCCGCATTTTTTCTTTGAAATCCATACGCGCCGAATTTTAAGGCGAACGCTTCAAAGCGCAAAGAAAAACCCGCACCCGCCGCGCGGGAACGGCGTTCAGATTTTGAAGAAAATTTTTCGGCGGAAAAGCCAAAGCAGAAACAGCCATTCCAGCAGAATCACACCGAGCGCGATGACGACCGGCGCGGCGTTTCCGAAAAATCCGGCGACGCCGCCGAAGAGCAGTCGCGACAAACCGTCGAACGGGAAAATCCATTTCAGCACGTAAATCGCAATCGCGTTCACGCCGACAATTTTGAAGAAAAACGCGGCTTTTCCCAGCTTCAGCACGTCGAAAAGCGCGTAGAAAACGGAAAACGCGACAAGGCTCCAGCCCGTCGCCGCAAAAACGAAAGTCTGCGTCCAGATGTTTTTGACGACCGGGTAAAACGTTCCCGCGGCGAACGCGGCGGCGACGAGCGCGACGCCGATTCCCGCAAGCGTTCCCGCCGTCTTCCGAGTCGCTTTTCCCGCGTCGCGCCGACGGACGAAAAGCCCGGCGAGAAATCCCGCGAGCACGGAAACGCTCGCGCTCGCGACGCACAGGACGCCTTCCGGATCGTAGGCGCCGTTGTGAAATTTTCCCGGCAAAAGAAGCGCGTCGAGTTTGGCGTTGAGCGTTCCCGCGCCGCCTTGTCCGAAATCGCCGCCGAAAATCTGAGCGCAGGAAACCGCCGCGGAAACGGCGAGCAACGCCGCGAAGATTTTTTTCGGCGTTTTCAAAAAAAGCGCGAGCAGCCCGCCGATCGCGTTGGCGACGCCGATGAGACCGAGCACGGAAGCGAAGCGCGTTCCCGCCGCGTCGAACGAAAGCGCGCCTTGCAGAATCGCGCCGAGCGCGACGAGAATCAGCGCGCGCCGCAGAAGCGAGAGCGCGATTTTCGCGTTCCCGTCGCCGCGTTCGCGCTTTTTTTCGAAAGAAAACGCCATCGCCATGCCGGAAATGAAGACGAACGCCGGGAAAACGCAGTCGTAGAGCGCGAGACCTTCCCATTGTTTGTGTCCGAACTGGAGTGCGAGCGACTTGCAGAATCCGCTCTGCGGGAACGCTTGCGCCAGCGCCCATGCGAGCGCGTCCAGTCCGAGAATGCAGAGCATGTCCGCGCCGCGGAACGCGTCGAGCGAGAGCAGACGCTGCGCGGGAACGCGGTTTTCCGGAGAGGCGGGAACGGCGGTCGGCATGTCAGGCGGAGCGGAGTTCGCCTTGAATCGCGCGCGTCGCCGCGACGGGATCGTCGGCTTTCAGAATCGGGCGCCCGACGACGATGAAGCTCGCTCCCGCGCGCGCCGCTTCCGCCGGCGTCATGACGCGGCTCTGGTCGTCGAGCGCGGCGGTTTTCGGGCGGATTCCCGGCGTGACGAGCGTCGTTTCTTCGCCGAGAAAACCGCGCAGGCACGGCAGTTCGAGCGGCGAACAGACCAGCCCGCGCATTCCCGCCGCCGAAGCGAGTTTCGCCAGAATTTCGACCTGCGCCATCGGCGTCGCGGGAACGCCGATTCCGGCGAGCTGCGCGTCGTCCATCGACGTGAGCACGGTAACGCCGAGCAGGCGCGTCCGCGGGAGCGCATCCGCGGCGGCGTCGAGCGCGCGGCGCATCATTTCCGCGCCGCCGAGCGTGTGAATCGTGAGCATTCCACACGGACGACCGCGCAGGCTTTTTATCGCGGACGCGACGGTGTTCGGAATGTCGTGCAGCTTCAAGTCGAGAAAAACGCGGAAGCCCGCGGCGGCAAATTCATCGACGATGGCAGGACCGTATTTCAGAAACATCTGCAGTCCGAGCTTCACCCAGGAAAGCTCGCCGCGCAGGGGCGCGAGAAATTTTTTCGCGACCGCCTTGTCTTCGAGATCGACGGCAAGAATGAGTTCCGTAGCCATGACGCGCGATTGTCGTGAAATTCCCGCGGGAACGCAAAATAAAAGTTGAACGTCTCGCCGGTTTGAAAACCGCCGCGCCGCTTCGCGAAAAAAAAAGCTTATGAGCTTAAAAGCTTAAAAGTTTAATCGCTCCGCGAGCGCGAGACCTTTTGAAAAAACACACGGCG
>CAZWIK010000021.1:0-1565 GCA_964633895.1 uncultured Enterobacteriaceae bacterium
CGCCGCAAAAAAACTACTTTTCTGCGCCAAGAATCCCTTCTTTTCCATGTCCGATTCCATTCCGCTTAGAGTTTTTGAATCCGCGAACGGCGAACTTCCGCCGCTCACGCCTTTGCAGGAAGAAATTCTGCGTCTGAAAAAGGAACGCAACGCCGTGTTGCTCGTCCACAATTACCAGAGCGCGGACATTCAGCGCGTGGCGGATTTCGTCGGAGACTCTCTCGGGCTTTCGTATCAGGCGGAAGCGGCGAAGGACGCGGAAGTCATCGTGTTCTGCGGCGTGCATTTCATGGCGGAAACGGCGAAAATCGTGAATCCGGGCAAAAAAGTGCTTCTGCCCGTGATGGAAGCCGGCTGCTCGCTCGCAGATTCCTGCCCCGCCGAAGAACTCGCCGCCTACAAGGCAGCGAATCCAGATCTTTACGTCGTCGCCTACATCAATTGCAGCGCGGAAGTCAAAGCGCTTTCCGACGTCATCTGCACGAGCGGGAACGCGAAAAAAATCGTCGAACGCGTTCCCGCGGACAAGGAAATTCTTTTCGTTCCCGACCAGAATCTCGGCTCGTGGGTCGCGGATCAGACGAAGCGCAAACTCCGCCTCTGGCCGGGAAGTTGCTACGCGCACGTGCTTTTCAGCGTCCGCGAAATCGAGCGCGCAAAAAAGGAGTTCCCGCGCGCGCCCGTGCTCGTGCATCCCGAATGCGTCGAAAGCGTCCGCGCGCTTGCGGACATCGTTTGCTCAACAGAAAAAATGGTCGATTTCTGCAGAACGTCTCCGGCGGACACGTTCATCATCATCACGGAATCCAACATGATCGCACGTCTGCGCAACGAAATTCCCGGGAAAAGGTTCGTCGCGGGACCGACCGCCGTCTGCGCCTGCAACGAATGCAAATTCATGAAGATGAACACGCTGGAAAATCTGCGCGACTGCCTGCGCGACATGACGCCGGAAATCGTGATGGACGAGGAACTGCGTTCCCGCGCCTACGTCCCGCTGAAACGAATGCTCGATTGGAGCAAATGAACGCACCGCGCGGGAATGCTTGACTTGCGGACGCGCTTCGCGTAGTGTTTGCACTCTCGCTAAAAAAAGCGCGTTCTTTTACAGCAGAAAAGCCGATATCGGCTTCTGTTTCCAAGCATCGAATTTCACGGGGATGTTCCGGATTCGATCTCGGTTCGGAGGTTGCGACGGCACGCGGACGATGACACTCGGCGTCCTAAAATAAGTGTCAGCCAATCAAATGGCAAAAACAACACCATCGCGTTCGAACGCAGCAATGCGTTCGCGCTTGCCGCCTGAAGTTGCGGCACGGTCGCGCCCGCCGACGCCTGCTGAGCGGACGGGCTGTAAAAAAAGCAGGTAAAACCTCGAACTTGTCGGCGTTCCCGCGAGGCTAAAAACGGGAACGCGGATAGGCGGCTCCGGGCGCCCTCGCCCTAAGCGCCGCCAAAATTCAACCGAGCGGCTAAGCGTGTAGAAGTTTCAGCTGAAAGATCGGGACACGCGGGTTCGACTCCCGCCATCTCCACCATTGTTCCGTTTTCGGCACGCCGACGGA
>CAZWIK010000021.1:1665-19843 GCA_964633895.1 uncultured Enterobacteriaceae bacterium
GCGGGTTCGACTCCCGCCATCTCCACCATTGTTCCGTTTTCGGCACGCCGACGGACACTTCCCCCGCGAACGCCGGAGCGGTGCGGATTGCGCTCGAGGGTGTGCCCGAGCTCTCCAATTCGTGAATCCGCACGCAAGCCACGCCGCCGGAAACGGAGACCGAGTATTTACTCCGCTTTGTGTCGGTCTTCGTGTCGGTCTTCGTTTCCTCCTCTGTTTTCTCCTCCTCCGTCGTCGTCGTCCAGTTAAAGAGTCGACGCGTGAATCTCTTCGATGCGGAGATATCCGTCGCCGCGGAGGTCGTCCCGCCGCCTTGAAGGTAGCCTCGCGCGATAGATAGCGTCGTTCCCGCCGCGCCGCGCGTGAACGAAAGCCCGAGTCCCGCGTTCACTTGAAGCCCGGGCAACGCCGCGTTGACCGCGCGCATCCATTCGATGAGCGCGTTGAGCTTTGCCGCCGTCAGCGTTTCGCCGCTTGAAAATTTAGAGGGCAAACTTGGTAAAATCATTTTTAGGCTTGCAAAGTTAAAGGTTTGAATTAAAAAAATTGTTTTATGAAAAAGCTTTGGATAATAATCGCGTTCGCGCTGTTGGGCTGTATTGCGCTTTCCGCAAAATCGAGCGTCATTGGAACGACGGTCGAGCAACGGAAATTGATCGCGCGCGGGCTTTATGGAAGAATCCAACGCACAGACGTCAATCCCCATTACAGGGTTCGCGTCGTCGAGGGGGGAATGCCGGATTTGCGCGTCCGCGTCGTTTCCGCAACAATGGCGAACGCGCCAGGGCGGTGGCAGTTCGTCGACGTCAATCCCGATTATCGCGTCAGCTTTGTTCAAGGCGGCGAGGATTTAACGATTTCGTTCGTCAGCGGCGGCGAAGGTCCAACAAGGCGATAAACGATACAGATCATTCGTAAATGTCTTCATCCCAGTCTTCGCCGTTGGCGGCGGCTGTCCAGTGTTTCGTGATTTTCCAGCGGCGTTCACCGCGTTCTTTCGTCGCGCTCATGCCCGAAAGAATCCAGCTTCCCTCGCTCGGCGCGGCGGCGGGCGGCGAAGAGATTTTCCCCAGCCCTTTCACGGTCGAATTCATCGCGCTTGAATACGTCGTTTCCGCAAACTCCACTCCGAACGCCTGATAAGTCGTGACGCCTGAGCGGATTTTTTCAATAAGTTTTATCCCTGCTTCGCTCTTCACATATTTCTTAATTGCGGCGTCGAGTGTTGTCTCGGTCCAGTTTTCTTCTCTATCCTCCGCGTTCGCGACGGACGGGAATGCGCGGGAATTCCGAAAAAAAAAGCGGCGGAGCATTGCGCCCCGCCGCCCGACTTTTCCTTAATCAGACAAACCAAACGACTCCGTGTCTTCTTACTGGTTGCTGAAAATCTGGAATCCGGAATACGACTCGGAACCATGCTCGTCGAGATCGAGTCCGCGCAGTTCCGTTTCTTCCGTCACGCGCAGTCCGAGCGTTTTTTTCACCGCGTAAAAAATTCCCAACGCGCACGGGAACGAGGCGAAGCCTGCAAAAACGCCGAGAAGCTGAACGCCGAACGTGTATTCGGGAACGGTCGAGAAAATTCCGACCGCGAGCGTTCCCCAGATTCCGCAGACGAGATGCACGGAAATCGCACCGACGGGATCGTCCACCTTGATTTTGTCTACAAGAAGAACAGAAAGCACGACGACCACACCGCCGATCAGCCCGATCAGAATCGACGCACCCCACGATACGCAATCCGCTCCCGCCGTGATGCTGACGAGCCCGGCAAGGCAGCCGTTGAGCGTCATCGACAGATCCGGCTTTTTCAGAATGATGCTGCTCGCGAGCGCGGCGCCGACGATTCCCGCCGAAGCACCGAACATCGTCGTCACCAGCACGAACGAGATTTTTTCAGGATCTGCGTTGAGAACGCTCCCGCCGTTGAATCCGAACCAGCCGAACCAGAGCAGAAAAACGCCGATCGTCGCGAGCGGAAGATTGTGCCCCATGATCGGGCGAGCGATGCCGTTGACGAATTTTCCGATGCGCGGACCGACGAGAATCGCTCCCGCGAGAGCCGCCCAGCCGCCAACGCTGTGTACGAACGTCGATCCCGCGAAGTCGTGGAAATTCAAATCCGCGAGCCAGCCTCCACCCCAGCCCCACGAACCGATGATCGGGTAAACGACGGCGACGAAAATCAGCGTGAACAGAAGATAGGAATTGAGCTTTGTTCGCCCCGCCACCGCGCCGGAAACAATGGTCGCGCTCGTCGCGGCGAACATTCCCTGAAAGAAAAAGTCCGTCCAGAACGTGAACGCTCCGTTATACGCGAACGGATCGCCCTCCGGCGGTTTCAGCCCGAAGCCGGAGAATCCGAAAAAATGCCCGAGCTGCCAGCTGCCCTCACCCGGATACATCAGCGCGAAACCGCACACGGCGTAAGTCAGAAAGCCGATCGGCGGCACCATCGTGTTTTTGAACAAAATGTTCGTGCAGTTTTTCGCGCGGGAAAGCCCGGATTCCACCGTCGCGAAACCCAAGTGCATCATGAAAACGAGCATCCCGCCGAACAACACCCACAAATTGTTTACGAAGAAATTCAGCGGGGACGCCGCCTCGGGAACGGGCGAAATCGCCGCAACCGCCGTTCCCGCGGTCTCCTGCGCTCCCGCGACAGAAGACGCCAAGACCGCAAACGCCGTTAAAATCAAAAGTTTCTTGTTCATCGTCATCGCTTTTCCTAAAAAAAATCGCATTTCGTAAAAAAAATCAGCCGATCGCACCGGAGTTTTCTTCTCGGGTGCGGATGCGGATCGCGCGTTCCAGCGGCAGAACGAAAATTTTTCCGTCGCCGATATGTCCGGTCGCCGCTCCCGCCATGATTCCCTGAATCGTGCTTTCGACGAACTCGTCGTTCACGGCGATCGTCAACTGCACCTTTTTCAGCAGATTCACTTCGACTTCGGCACCGCGATACGCTTTCACGAAACCCTTCTGCTCGCCACAGCCCAACGCGTTCGTCACCGACATTTTGTAGATCCGTCGCAGATACAGCTCCTGCTTCACAGCATTCAGCCGCTCCGGCTTGATGTATGCGATTATCATTTTCATAGGCTAAAAAAATAAAATTGCAAAAGCATTTAACATGCCGAGTTCTTTAATTTCGTAATATCCGTATAAATAAACGCTTATTTCCGAATATTGCAATATTAAAATTTTACATTTTTTTCTAATTTTAGAAATTTTTAAAATTTTATATCGGAAAATTTTGTAAATTTATGGACGGCGGTCTCGCCGGCGTTCCCGCGCGGGAACGCTTCGCGGAAGACGCGCGGACGGCAGTTCTGCCCGCGAATCAGGGCGCGTTCCCGAAAAAAAAACGATTTTCTCCGTTGCCGCGGGAACTCGATTGCGATTTGATTTCGCGCTGTATGGGCAGCATTTTCGGAAAACTTTTTCAAATTTCGACATTCGGCGAAAGCCACGGCGGCGGAATCGGCGTCGTCATCGACGGCTGCCCGTCCGAGCTTCCGCTGGCGGCGGAGGAAATTCAGCGGGAACTCGACCGGCGGCGCCCCGGACAAAGCGACCTTTCCACGCCTCGGAATGAGGGCGACCGCGTCGAAATTCTTTCCGGTCTCCATCGCGGGCTGACGACGGGAACGCCGATCGCCCTGCTCGTCCGCAACACGGATCAACGTCCGCAGGCGTATGACGCGCTGCGCGACCTTTTCCGTCCGTCGCACGCGGATTTCACTTACACGGCGAAATACGGAATCCGCAATCCCGACGGCGGCGGGCGCGCCTCCGCGCGCGAAACCATCGGGCGCGTTGCGGCGGGCGCGATCGCAAAAAAAGTCCTCGAAAAACTTTTTCCGGAAATCGCGTTTTCCTGTTTCGTGGAAAGCGTGGCGGAAATCGCGATGCCGCCGACCGACGAATTTTTCCCGCAGGAAAAAATCGAAAGCGTTCCCGTGCGCTGTCCCGTTCCCGAAATCGCGGAAAAAATGACGGAGCGCATTCGTGCGGCGCGGGCGGACGGCGATTCCGTCGGCGGCACGGTCCGATGCCGCGTCCGCGGCGTTCCCGCGGGGCTGGGCGAACCGGTTTTCGACCGGCTCGAAGCGGATCTCGCCAAGGCGATGCTTTCTCTACCCGCGACGAAAGGTTTTGAAATCGGCAGCGGCTTCGCGGGAACGTTGCTGACTGGCTCGCAACACAACGACGCGTTCGAAATGCGCGACGGAAAAATCCGCACGCGGACGAACCGTTCCGGCGGCGTTCAAGGCGGAATTTCCAACGGAGAAGAAATCACGTTCCGCGTCGCGTTCAAGCCGACGCCGACCATCGCCAAGCCGCAGGCGAGCGTGACGGCGGCGGGAACGCCCTGCGAAGTCGTCGGGCGCGGTCGCCACGATCCCTGCGTGCTCCCGCGCGCCGTGCCGATTGTGGAGGCGATGACGGCACTCGTGCTCGCCGACCACGCTCTGCGCCAGCGCGCGCAGCGTATTTTCTGAAATTTTCTGAAAAGCGCGGCTTCGGCGCGGGAACGCCGCACGTTCCGATTTCTTTCGCAAAAATGACCAACGCTTATATTTTTCTCGGAACGCCGAACTGCTGGCGAAGAGCCGTCATCGCGGATTTGATCCGCGACGGGCTGAGCGGCGAAACGACGATTTACATCGCGGAATCCGAACGCGACGCCGCCGCGGAAAAACCGCTCGCCGGCGTTCCCGCGTTGACGTTGCGCTCGTGGTCGTTTCTCGAAGACGGAACGATCGCTCTCGGCGAACCACACGACGCTGGAGACAACGCCGTTTTTCTAACCGACGGGCGCGACGATCCCGTCGATCAGCTCGAAGCGTTCGCGCCGCTCGCGAAACGGCTTGGCTGGCACGTCGCGCGCGTCATCACGATCGTGGACTGCGCGTTCGCGTCCGCCGTTCCCGCGAGTGCGGAATGGTTCGCCGCCTGTATTCATTTTTCCGATACGGTGCTGTTGACGAACCGCGAAAAAGTTTCGAACAAATGGCTGAATGAATTCAAGGCACCGTTCGCGAAAGCATGCTTTCCCTGCACGTTCGAACTCGTGAAGAAAAACCGCGTCGAAAATCCGGCGCGCGTTCTCGCGGACAATCCGCGCCGCATGACGATGATTTTCGACGAGCAGGATCCCATCGACGACTTGGAATTCGACGAGGACAATCTGCCGGAGGAACCGTTCGATCTGGTCTCCGCGCCCGATCCGTATTTCGAGACGACGGACGCGGGAACGCGGAAAATCGCCGTGCCGTTCATCGGCGACCTGCTCGACGAAGCGGAGCGCGGGAACGCCGAGCGCGCGAACGCCTGACGTTGACGCGCGGGCGCGGGAACGGCGCGGAAACGAAAGTTCTTCTCCCGCGCGCAAACTTTCAATTTGCGTTCGCCGCAGTTTTGTTCAAACTTGTCTGCACTATGGCAAAACAAGTCGTTTCTCCCCGCGTCCGCGGGTTCGTCTGCATCACGGCGCATCCGGAAGGTTGCGCCGCCCATGTCCGGGAACAGATCGCCTACGTGAAAAGCCGTCCGGCGATGAAAAACGGACCGAAGAACGTTCTCGTCATCGGCTCGTCCACGGGCTACGGGCTCGCGTCGCGCATCTCCGCCGCGTTCGGCGCGGGAGCGAACACGTTCGGCGTTTACTTCGAACGCCCGAGCGCGAACGGAAAAACCGCTTCCGCCGGCTGGTACAACACGGCGGCGTTTGAAGCCGAAGCGAAAAAAGCCGGGCTTTACGCCGCGTCGATGAACGGCGACGCGTTTTCTTCGGAAATGAAAGCGCAGGTCATCGAACGCCTGAAAAAGGAAATGCCGAAAATCGACCTCGTCGTTTACTCGCTCGCCGCGCCGCGTCGCACCGATCCCGCGACCGGAGAAGTTTACAAATCCGTTCTGAAAACCGTCGGCGCGCCGTTCTCGTCCAAAAATCTCGACACGGACAAAAAGCTCGTGAACGAAGTCACGCTCGAACCCGCGAGCGAAGAGGAAATCAAGGCGACGGTCAAGGTCATGGGCGGCGAAGACTGGAAACTCTGGATCGAAGCGCTGGACGCGGCGGGACTGCTCGCGGACGGCTGTCAGTCCGTGGCGTATTCCTACATCGGACCGAAACTGACGTGGGCGATTTACAAGGACGGCTCGATCGGTCAGGCGAAAAAAGACCTTTATGCGAAAGCGAAAGAAATCGACGCGATTCTGAAAGCCAAGCACGGTCGCGCGTTCGTTTCCGTGAACAAGGCGGTCGTGACGCAGGCGTCCTCGGCGATTCCCGTCGTGCCGCTCTACATCTCGATTCTGTTCAAGGTGATGAAAGCCAAGGGACTGCACGAAGACTGCATCGAACAGATCCATCGTCTTTTTGAAACGCAGATGTATAACGACGGTTGCCTCAACTACGACGACGCGGGACTCGTTCACATCGACGACTGGGAAATGCGCGACGACGTGCAGCAGGAAGTCTTTGACATTTGGCCGAAAATCACGACGGAAAATCTCGAAGAGCTTTCGGATTTCGCCGGTTATCAGAGCGGATTTCTCAAACTCTTCGGATTCGGGCTTCCCGGCGTTGATTACGCGGCGGAAACCGAGGTCGAAGTTCCGATCGGGTAAAACGCTCCCGCGGGAAAAAAAATCATTTTTCCCCGTTTCAAAAAAAAACGTTCCCGCAGATTTTTTCTCTGCGGGAACGCTTTTTTTTACGCGCGTTTTCCGAAAAAAAACACGCGGGAACGCGTCAGCCTTCCTTGGCTGCGGCGTCGTCCTTTTCGTCGTCTTCGCCGAGAACGACTTTGCAGATCCCGACGATTTCCTCGCCCGCCTTCGTGTCGATGTTCATCAGGCGAACGCCTTGCGCGGCGCGTCCCGTAACGCGAATGTCCTTCACGGGAATGCGTATCGTCTGCCCCGCCTTGGTGAGCAGCATCGCCTGATCCGCGTTCGTGACGGAAATCGCTCCCGCGACACCGAATTTGTTCTTGATGGCGATGACGCCGCTCCCGCCGCGGTTCTGAATGCGGAACACCGGACCTTCATCGTCGTCGTAAGGCGTGCGCTTGCCGATGCCGTTTCTTCCCGCGATGAGCAACATGCACGCGGGATCGACGACTTCCATCGCGACGACGGAATCGCCGTCCTTGAGGCGCATTCCGATCACGCCCGCGGCGGAGCGTCCGAGATTGCGCGCGTCGGATTCGTGGAAGCGGATCGACATGCCTTTTTCCGAAATCATGACGATTTCGTTCGAGCCGTTCGTAAGCTTGACGGAAATCAGTTCGTCGCCCTCTTTCAGATTGATGGCGATGATGCCGTTTTTGCGGCAGTTCTTGTATTCGGAAAGCGTCGTTTTCTTGATGATGCCGTTTTTCGTGCAAAACACGACGTTCTGCGATTCCGAAAATTCTTTGATACAGAGCATCGCAGCGAGCTTTTCGTCCTCCTGCATCGAAACGACGTTTGTGAGCGCGCGACCTTTGGACGTGCGGTTTCCTTCGGGAATTTCATACGCTTTTTCGACGTAAACGCGTCCGGTGTTCGTGAAGAACATCACCATGTCGTGAGCGTTCGCCGTGAAAATGTGTTCAATGAAATCGTCGTCGTAGGTTTCAGCGCCGATGCGCCCTTTCCCGCCGCGGTTCTGCGACGGAATCTGCTTCGACGCTGAACGTTTGATGAAGCCTTCGTGCGAGACCGTGATGAAGCAGCCGACATTCGGAACGATGTCTTCGATCGAAAATTCGCCCTCCGCCGGACGAATTTCCGTTTTGCGCGGGGACGCGTATTTCTCGCCCATTTCCCGCAGTTCCTTCTTCACGAGCGCAAGCAGTTTCTTTTCGTTAGAAAGAATGGAGCGGCACTCTTCGATGTAGCCCATCAGCTCGATGTATTCCTCTTCGATTTTTCCGATTTCGAGACCCGTGAGCTGATAGAGGCGCATGTCGAGAATCGCCTTGACCTGAATTTCGGAAAGACCGTATTTCGACATCAGCTTCTGCGCCGCTTCATCGCGGTCTTTCGACGCACGGATGATGTGGACGAAATCGTCGAGGTTGCGGTAGGCGATCTTGAAGCCCTCGAGAATATGCGCGCGCGCCTCCGCCTTGCGCAGGCGGAAACGTGTGCGGCGCGTGATCACGTCGCGCCGGTGTTCGATGAAGCATTCGAGCATTTCGCGAATGTTCATCTGCTTCGGGCGCGTGTGGTCGAGCGCGAGAAGAATCGCGCCGAACGACGACTCCAGCGCAGTATGCTTGTAGAGCTTGTTCATCACGACGCGTTCGGATTCGCCGCGCTTCAACTCGATGACAATACGCGTGTTCGCGTCGGATTCGTTCCGCAGGTCGCGCACTTCGGTCAGAACCTTGTCGTTCACGAGTTCCGCGATGCGCTTCACGAGTGCTTCGCGGTTCACGTTGTAAGGAATTTCCGTGATGACGATCTGCTCGAAGCCGTTCTTGATTTCTTCGACGTGAGCGATCCCGCGGACTTTCACGATCCCGCGTCCCGTGCGGAGATACTGCTTGATGCCTTCCGTGCCGCAGATGCAGCCGCCGGTCGGAAAATCCGGTCCTTTGATGATTTCTTCGATTTCCTCGAAAGGAATCAAAGGATTGTCGATGAGCCGGCAGCAGACTTCGATGAGTTCGCCGAGATTGTGCGGCGGAATGTTCGTCGCCATGCCGACGGCGATTCCCGTGGAACCGTTCAGGAGCAGATTCGGGAGCGCGCTCGGGAGCACGGTCGGTTCCGTCGTCGATTCTTTGTAGTTCGGCTGAAAATCGACCGTGTCTTCGTCGATGTCGCGCAACAGGTCTTCGGAAAGCTCCTGCAACCGGCATTCCGTGTATCGGTAAGCGGCGGCGGAGTCGCCTTCGATCGATCCGAAATTGCCCTGCCCGTCCACGAGCGGATAGCGCATAACCCAATCCTGCGTCAGGCGCACCAGCGTGTCGTAAACGGAACTGTCGCCGTGCGGGTGATAATTCTTCAGGACTTCGCCGACGACGCCCGCGCACTTGTCGTAAGCGGTGTTGTGGCGCAGACCTTCGCGGAGCATCGCGTAGAGAACGCGCCGTTGCACGGGCTTGAGACCGTCACGGGCGTCGGGAAGCGCGCGGGAGACGATGACGGACATCGAATAGTCGATGTATGCCGTCTGCATGATGTCGGTGATACTCGTCGGAGAAAGACGTTCGGAAGTTGTATCCATTTGCTTATTACAAATTTAGAATTGTCGTTTTTTTTGTCGCGGGAACGCTTGAAACTCACACGTCGAGATACGACGTGTTCAGCGCGTTGTCCTCGATGAACTGGCGGCGCGGCGGCACGTCGTCGCCCATCAGCATCGTGAACACGCGGTTCGCTTCCGCTGCGTCTTCGATTGTTACTTTAAGGAATCGTCGGGTCGCGGGATCCATCGTCGTTTCAAAAAGCTGCTTCGGGTTCATTTCTCCGAGACCTTTGTATCGGCTGATCGTCAGCCCGCGTCGACCGAGCTCGCGGATTTTTGCGATGAGATCGAGCATCGTGCAGAGTGGATAATGCTTGGCGTCCGCCGATACGTTCCCGTCGGCGTCCGTTCCCGCGCCTTCGAGCAGTTCGTAGCGCGGTTCTTCGCTCGGCGTGAACTGATTGATGTCGAGACCGAGTTTCGCGAGCTGCCGCAGAATTTTCGTTATCTGCTCGGCTTCGTAAATTTCGTAGACGCTGACGCGCTGCTGCACCATTTGCCCGTTTTCGCCGGGAATTTCGCGAATGTTCGTTGCCGCGGTAACGTCTTCGACTTCCATGCGCGCGAAGAAGCTCAGCCGCTCGTCGTCCGTGAAAAGATATTCGAACGTTTCGCTGTTGCCCGTGCGGATGCGCGCGAGGAAGCGCGGGAGCTCCTGCGTCTCGCGGTTGTGCGTGTCCAGATACGTCGCGAACGGGCAGCCGTAGCGCACGACGCCGCGCCCGAGCACTTCCAGCCGCGCCATGTACTCGACGATTTTATCCAGTGCTTCGGGAGCGAAGCATTGGTTGTCGCGTTTGCGCAACAGCGAAATGTCTTCTGTGCCGAGCTTGAGCAGCATCGAGTTCATCTGCGCGTCGTTCTCGACGTATTGCTCCTTTTTCTTGCGCTTCACCTTGTAAAGCGGCGGCTGCGCGATATAAACGTAGCCGGCGTCGATCAGCCCGCGCATATGGCGGAAGAAAAACGTGAGCAGTAGCGTGCGGATATGCGCGCCGTCGACGTCGGCGTCCGTCATGATGACGATTTTGTGATAACGCGCCTTTTCGATGTCGAAGCCGGAATCTTCCTTCTTTTCGCTGTCGCCGATTCCCGTGCCGAACGCCGTGATCATCGCCTTGATTTCCGCGTTCTCGAGCATTTTGTCGAGTCGGACGCGTTCCACGTTCAGAATTTTTCCGCGCAGCGGAAGAATCGCCTGAGTGCGACGATCCCGTCCCTGTTTGGCGGAACCGCCTGCGGAATCGCCCTCGACGAGATAAATTTCGCACTGTGCGGGATCTTTCTCCGAGCAGTCCGCGAGCTTGCCGGGAAGCCCGCCGCTCGCGAGAGCACCCTTGCGCACGGTCTCGCGAGCCTTGCGTGCGGCTTCGCGGGCGCGCGCGGCGTTCGTCGCCGTGGTGATGATGGCTTTCGCCATCACGGGATCTTTCTCAAAGGCGTATTTCAAGCCTTCGCCGACGACGTTCTGCACGATGCCCTCCACTTCCGGATTCGTCAGGCGCGTCTTGTTCTGCGACTGGAATTTCGGATCGGGATGTTTGATGGAAATGACCGCGACAAGCCCTTCCTTCATGTCGTCGCCGGTCAGCTTCGGATCTTTGTCTTTGAGCAGATTGTTCGCTTTCGCGTAATTGTTCACTACGCGCGTGAGTGCCGAGCGGAAGCCGGAAAGATGCGTTCCGCCCTCGGGATTGTTGATGAGATTCGTGTAGGCGTAAACGATTTCCGAATACTTGCGGTTGTATTGCAACGCGACGTCCACCGTCATCTTGGAAATCTTCTTCGCGGGATCGGCGACGTAATTTTTCGGCAAAACCGCGGGATTGGTCGGATCGGTGATGTCGACTTCCGCCGTAATCAGAATCGGATTTTTGAAAAGCGTTTCCTCGCCGGAATTGAGGTAGGAAACATATTCGGACAAGCCGTCGTTGAAGTGGAACGTCTCTTTGTGTCCCGTTCGTTCGTCTTCAATGGAAATCGTGATGCCGGGAACGAGGAACGCGAGTTCCCGCAGACGACGCGCGAGCGTGTCGTATTTGAATTCGAGAACGGTGAAAATTTCCGGATCCGGCAGAAACGTGATTTTCGTTCCCGTCTTTTTCGTCTTGCCGAGAACGCGAATCGGCACCGTGACTTCGCCGCGGGAAAACTGCATATTGTGTACTTCTCCGTCGCGGCAGACTTCCGCTTCGAAAAATTCCGAAAGCGCGTTTACGCACTTCGCGCCGACGCCGTTCAGACCGCCGGAAACCTGATACGCGCCCTTCTCGAATTTTCCGCCCGCGTGGAGATTCGTCAGCACGAGTTCCAACGTCGGAATTTTTTCTTCGGGGTGAATCGCGACGGGAATGCCGCGCCCGTTGTCCGCCACGGACACGGAACCGTTCCCGTGAATCGTGACCTTGATTTCGGAGCAGAAGCCCGCAAGCGCTTCGTCGATCGAGTTGTCGACGATTTCGCAAACGCAATGATGAAGCCCGGTCTCGTTCGTGTCGCCGATATACATTCCGGGACGTTCCCGCACGGCTTTCAGGCCTTTCAGACGCTTGATGTCGGACGCCTCGTAAGAAGCGTTCCCGCCATCTTTTCGTCCCGAATTTGTCGAAGTTTTTTCGCTGTCGCTCATAAATTTGAAATTGGTAAAATCTAAGGCGAAAATTCTGTCATTCCCCGCGATTTTCCGCAAATGTTTTTATTTTAAACAATCACGCGCGCGCAGAAGAAAGCGGCGTTCCTGCGAGGCGTTTCACAAAGGCGCGGGAACGCTACGCGGAACGGAAAATTTTCCGACCGACGAAAAACCGAAAGGCGAGCGAAAAACAGACGAGCGCGCTGAATCCGAGGCACGGCACCAGACCGACGACTTCGTTCAGCGAACCGAGCAGAAGCGTGCCGAACGGGAACGTTCCCGTGAACGCCATCGTATAAAGGCTTATTACGCGCCCGCGAAACCGCTCGTCGATGTTCAGCTGCACCAGCGTGTTCGACGACGCACCGACCAGCACGCTGCCGAATCCCGCCGAAAAAAGCATCGCGAAAAACAGCCAGAGCGGAGGGCTCGTCGAAATGACGGCGAGCGAGCTTCCGACGATGACATTCCCGATCATCAAAAAGCGCGGCAGATATTTCGCGCGTTTCAGAAAAGCGATCAGCAAGGCGGCGATGATCGCTCCCGCGCCGGTAACCGTGAGCATTCTTCCGTAAAGTTCGGGCGTTCCCGCGTAAACTTTGTCCGCGAACATCGGCAGAAGCACCGTGTAGCTGAAACCGAACGTGCTCAGCAACGCGATCCCGCTGATGACCGCCCGCAGCACGGGAACGGAAAACGTGTAGCGGATTCCCTCGATCAGCGAGCAGATCGATCCGCATTCCCCGCGCGCGGGAACGGGACGCGCGTCGAAGTGCATCGCCGCGAGCAAAAAAATCGTCGGAATCATGAACGCCGAGTCGACGGCGAAACAGCCCGCCGCGCCGAAAAACGCGTAGATTTCTCCCGCGACGGCGGGAGAAACGATGCGCGTGAAGTTGAAGAGCGTCGAGTTCAGTCCAATCGCCTGCGGGAGCTGACTTTTTTCCTCGATGAATTTCGCGATCAGCGACTGCCGCGTCGGAATTTCCACCGCGCCGACCAGTCCGCGCAGAAAACACAAAACGAAGAGAACGGAAACGTGTTTCCCGTCAAAAATCTGAAAAAGCATCAGCCCGAGCGCCGACGCCAGCGCGCCGAACTGCACGGCGAGCAGCATCGTTCTGCGGTTCACGCGGTCGATCATCACGCCGGCGACGGGCGTGACGAAAAAATGCGAAACCTGGCTAAGAAACATCGCCGTGCCGGACATCACGGTCGATTGCGTCAGCGCGTAAACGAGCCAGCCGATCGCCGTCTGCGTCATCCAGCTTCCCGTCAGCGAAATTGCATAACCGGAATAAAAAAGGCGGTAATTCCGGGAACGAAACGGAGCGAATGCGTCTGGGATTTTCATCGTGGAGCGCGCTTTTACGCCGCCCATTTCAAAAATGCAAATTCTAAATTGCCGCGGCGAAACGCGCGGGAACCAAGCATCAGTCGTTCGGAAGATATTCCTCGGAATAAGCACCGTCCGCGGGAGCGTCCGTTCCCGCGGCGACGTCCTGCCCGTAAAGTTCTTTCCAGCGTTTCAGCACCGCTCCAGCGACCGGTCCCGCCGCGCCGCCGCCGCCGATGTTTTCTCCCGGCAAGCCTTCGAGCACGACCGTCACGGCGACCTTTGGGTCGTGCGCGGGAGCGAACGCCGTGAACCACGCAAGGCTGATCCGCGCGCGCGTTTCCTTGTCGAGCTTCCACTGTGCCGTTCCCGACTTCGCCGCGATTTCCAAGCCCGGCACCTGCGCTTTTTTTCCCGTTCCGTAAGTGACGCATTCGATCATGCCGCGCAGAATTTCCGCGTAGGCTTCGTCCGAAACGTCAAGCGGTTCGCCGCCGTGCTCGACGCGGGAACGCACCGTTCCCGACTTGTCCGCGCAGCGCGCGGCGTCATGCGCGACGGAAAGCCGCGTCCGCGTCTCTTTCCGCGCGAGCGAAGCCGTCATTGCGGCGACGTGTAGCGGAGAAGTCTGGTTGAACCCCTGCCCGATTGCCGCGTTCGTCGTGTCGCCGGCGATCCAGCGTCCTTCGCCGGCGACGTCACGCTTGTATTGCGGCGTGGGAACGACGAGCGCGCGTGGCGTCGCTTCTGGAAGCTCCACGGGAACGCGTTCGCCGAAGCCGAAGCGGAACGCTTCCGCCGCGATCGGCTCGATTCCGAGAATGAGCGCCGCGTTGTAGCAGTAGACGTTGGACGAAACGCGGATCATTCTCGCAAGATCGACGTCCCCGAACGCGACCATGTCGTGTTCGGGCTTCATCTGGCGATTCACGGTGAGAAATGCACCGCAGTTGAATTTTTCCGTCGGGGAAATCGGTCCGCTCGGACGCTGCGCCGCTGCGGAATGCGGTGCGATCTTCGCGATCGTTTCCGTGTCGTTGAACGTCTTTGAACGCATCGCGGCGACGGCGGTGATGAGTTTGAACGTCGAACCGGGCGGGTATCTGCCCTCGGACGAGCGATTCATCAGCGCGGAAGCTTCACGCAGTTCGTCATAGTATTCGCGGCTCATGCCGTCCGCCACTTTCCGCGGATCGAAGGTCGGCGCGCTCGCGAGAGCGAGAATTTCGCCCGACGAGACGTCCAGCACGACGACCGCTCCCGCGCGGGAACGCGATTCAAGCGCGGACTCTGCGGCTTTCTGCAATTCCAGATCGATCGAGGAAACGAACGGTGCGCCGCGTTCCGGCTCGCGCTCTTCCAGTTTCTTGTGCAGATAGCCGAGATTGTCCACCTGCCAGAGCTGATAGCCGTCGCGCCCGCGGATCGTTTCGTCGAAACAGCGCTCGATGCCGAATTCGCCGCGCTTGCTTCCCCGCGGAACGATTTTCCGCCCGTCGCTTTCCTGCGGCAATTCTTCCCGCGGATTGCCGTAATCGTCCGTGAGCTTTCCGAGCAGATGCGCGGCGAGCGTTCCGTAGGGATACGTGCGCTCGGATTCCACAAAAAGCTGTTCCGGCGCGTCCGGCGGGAACACTTCGACGAATCGAGCTTTCTCCTCCTGAGTCAATTTTTCCGCGAGCGGGAACGGCAGCACGCGCGAACTGTTCAGATAGCGGGAAACGGCGGCGGAATCGAGCGTGCGGGAACGCCCGAGTGCTTTGTTCACGCGGTCGAGATGCCGCTGCACGACGTTCGTCAGCGCGCTCGAACGCAGGCGCGAGACGTCGATTTCCATGTTCGGAAATTTCTCCCGCTCCGCCCTCGCGGCGCGAATCGCGCGGCGCGTTTCCGCGCTGAATTCTTCGCGTAGCGTGCCCAAATCGATGACGACGGAATAGCGCGGGCGGCTCGAAACGATGACGTTCCCGCGGCGGTCGAGAATATCGCCCCGAGGCGCGGGAACGGTGATGTAGCGGAAACTCTGCCGCTCATAGCCGCGCAGATAATCCATGCGTTCGAAAATCTGCCGCACGGCGAGCCCGCCCACAAGATACAGAAGCACGGCGAGAATCAGCGCGCCGACGATCAGCACGCGCGCGGGACTGACGCCGCTCATCCGCGCGTCGCCGAGCACGCTCATTCCTCCACCTCCCTTTCTCCGACTAGATCCGTGCCGCAGATGCGATAAAGCGAAACCGTCGCGTCAAAATACCACCAGCCGAGCAAGCCGATGAACACGGAGGAAGCGACGGCGTCCGCGGCAAAGCCGAGCCAGAATTCCGGAGTCGCCGACGACGCGCTCTGGACGCCCGCCCAAAGCAAAAAAATAACGAGATTGACGGACAGCGCGCAGACCAGCCAATGCCGCGGCGACGACAAGTCGATGCGGGAACGCAGAAAACGCAGACCGAAAAAGAAAATCGCCATCCATATCGCGTTGAACCCGAACGTCGAGGAAACATCGACGGACATTTCGCCGAACAGAAAAATGCGATCCGAACCGCCGAACGCCGATTCCATTTTTTCATACGGAATCGGCAGCGAGCCGTCGAACAGGAATCCGCAGACGAGAACGACGACAAAACCGCGGGAAATCGGCATCAGCAGCGCGGGAACGACCACGAGAAGACCGGGCGTGAAGATGTCGAGATTCCAGCGCGAAAAAAAATTCGCCGCCGTTCCCGCGAGAAAAATCCACAGATAGGCGACGACGCACGCCGGAATCCAGTAAAACGCGCCGAGAGTAAAGATTTTTTTTGCCGCATCCGCCGTCATTTTTTTTCGTCTCCGCGCGTCTTATTCCTTGAACGGCACCGTCGCTTCAAGAATATCGGGATTTACGGGAACGAGCACTGCGGCTTCCTCGATCGACGCGAGCCGACGAGGGAGTTCGACCGCCGCCCCGTTCACGATTCCACCCGAAGAATCGCCGGTCGTTCCCGCGAGCCGCCCGATTCTCAATCCAGCGGGAAAAATTCCGCCCAGTCCCGACGTGACGACTTCCGCGGTTCCCGCGTTTTCCGGAAAATCGGCGTCCGCCGGCAGATCGAGAATTTTTCCCGTCGGCTCGTGGAACGGGAGCGCTCCCGCGCCCTGATACGTCACCGAATAAGGTTCCGCGCCGACGACCGTCGCCGAAACGCGGAATGCGGGCGAGGAAACCAGTTCGACAATGCAGAATTCGTAAAAAACCTCGCGCACGCGCCCGATCACGCCGTAAGCGTCCACGACGGGACAGCCGCGGCGGATTCCCGCGTCTTCGCCGCGGCGCAGAACGATCTGCTGCCACCACATGCCGCGCCGCCTCTGAGCAACGCGCGCGGGAACGGTGCGGAAATCCGGACGCTCTGGCATTCCGAGCAAGGCTTCCAATCTCGAATTTTCCGCGCGAAGCGCGTCGTTTTGCGCGACGCTGCTCTGCATCGAAGCGGCGAGCCGCGAAGTGTTGCGAACCGCGCCGATCAGCTCGTTTTTGTCGCGGGAACGCATTTCCCAGTAGCGTCCCAGATCTTCCATGCGCGAAGAAAGCACGAAGGCGGGTGCTTCGAACCGGTAAACGGCGTGGTAAAACGCGCGGCGGAAAGCTGCAGGAGCGAACCACCACACGAGCATTCCCGCGAAAAGAAAAAGAAACGGGCGCAGATTTCGGGAATCAGGCGACATCGCTTTTTTACAGGAAAAGCTCCCGCACGCGGGAACGCCCGGAAGCGTTTATTTTCAAGCCGCCCGAATCCTCAGCGCCGAAACGCATCGGAATTTTCAATGATGACGCCCGTGCCGTTCACGACGCAACGCAACGGGTCTTCCGCAACGAAAAACGGCATTCCGGTTTTATCGCTGAGCAGACGGTCCAGCCCGCGGATGAGCGCGCCGCCGCCGGCGAGAGCCGCGCCGCGGTCGAGCAACTGCCCCGCCGCTTCCGGCGGACAGACTTCGAGCGTCTTGGAAATGCCCTCGATGATGTCGTCGAAATTGTGTTTGAGCGCATCGCGGATTTCCGTCGAATTGACGGTTTGCGCGCGCGGAAGCCCGGAAATGGAATCGCGTCCTTTGATTTCGAGCGAGAGTTCCTGTTCGAGCGGATACGCCGAGCCGATCTGGATTTTAATCTGCTCTGCCGTGCGGGATTCGATCACGAGTCCGTAGGCGCTTTTCACGTAATTGATAATGCTTTTGTCGAACTCGTCCCCGCCGACGCGGATACTCTTCGCGGCGACGATCCCGCCGAGCGAAAGAATCGCGATTTCGGACGTCCCGCCGCCGATGTCCACGATCATCGACGCTTCGGATTCGCCGACCGGCAGTCCCGCGCCGAGAGCCGACGCGATCGGCTCGGAAACGGTTTTCACGTCCTGCGCTCCCGCGCGATAGGCGGAATCTTTGACCGCCCGTTCTTCGACCGGCGTGATCCCGTAAGGCACGGCGATGACGACCGTCAGATGCGTCAGGAACGAATGCTGTCCCGCTTTTTTGATGAAATGGCGCAACATGTGCTCGCTGATTTCGAAATCGGCGATCACGCCTTTCTGCATCGGGCGCGTAGCCTCGATTCCGATCGGCGTCAGCCCGAGCATCTTCTTCGCTTCCAAGCCGATCGCGATGGGTCGGCGCGTCTTCGAATCGATCGAAACCACGCTCGGCTCGTTCATGATGATGCCGCGCCCTTTGACGTAGACGAGGATGTTCGCCGTGCCTAAGTCAATGCCAATCGCCGTAGAGAAAATACCCGGAATTTTTTTAAACATGATGCTCGAAAAAAAACGTCTTTTGTAATGAAACAGCACCGAGAAACGCTTGTCAACGCCGCGCGAAGAAAAGTTTATTCCCGCGGGAACGACGGATGCCGGAGCAAGTGCGTTCCCGCGGGAACGACGGGAAAAATCAGTCGGCGAGACCGGCGTAGGCGTCGGCG
>CAZWIK010000021.1:19943-28966 GCA_964633895.1 uncultured Enterobacteriaceae bacterium
TTCCCGCGGGAACGACGGGAAAAATCAGTCGGCGAGACCGGCGTAGGCGTCGGCGAAACGCTGCCCGATGACGAGCTGGGCGTTCCCGTCGTAATGCACGCCGAGATTGTCTCCGGTTTTGATTTTCGGCTGGTCGCGTGTCTGAATCCACGCGGCGCGCGGCTCCGTTTCCGTCATTTTCTTCAGATTTTCGGGCGTGGTCGAACCGTTCGGCGCCTTGTTGTCCTTGCCATTCCAGTTCGCGGGTTCGCCGACGAGCAGCGCCATTTTTCCGGTCGAAATCTTTTTGATGCCGCGGACGTTCAGCGCGGCGAGGTCCTTCGCCAGATTCTGCCGCAGTTCGGCGAGACGCGTTCCCGCCACCGCGATTTCCGCGGGCTGATTGGATTCGCCTTGCAGATAGAGCAACGCGCGAACTTCCACGGCGTCGTAGCCGCGCGCGGGAAGTGTCGCAAGCGCCTTTTCCGCCGTCGCGAGAATTTTTTTGTAAGCCTCTCCGTCGGGAGCGACCCAAAGCGAGTTGCCGCCGCCGTCGCGGGAAACCTTGAGAATCCCGCATTCTTCCGGTTTGAATCCGCGTTTTTTCGCCGCGCCGCGTTCGAGACCGCGCGCGAAACCGTATTCCGGTCCCATGACGATCTGGCTTTCCTTCTGCGGTGCGACAGGCTCCCACTTGGTGGAATCGCCGCCCGTGCAGTAGCTGCCGAAGTTCCCGTGCCAAAAAAGCATTTTCGGCTTGGGCTTCATGTTTTTCGGATCGGCGGCGTTGCCTTTAATCGCGCCGAGCGAATTCGACTGACCCGTCAGCAAAAACAGATTGAACGTTTTCGCCGACGCGGGAACGGCACAAAGACACGCCGTGCAGAAAACGGCGACCGCCGTCGCCGCGGATTTTTTCAGAAGCGTTCCGATATTATTTTTTTCCATTGAAGTTTCCCGAATTGAAAGTTGAACAAAAGTGCCAGCGGCAGGGAAAACGCGCGAAGGCAGCTGATGAAGCGCGAATAATCCGTGTCGTTGAACGCTTCCGTCGCGAAACACGCCGAAACGAGGCAATTCTCGACGACGAACGGCGCGACGATTTCGCCGACCCGCTCGCCGTCGTAAACCAGCGGGCGCACGCAATCGCATTCAAAAGAAATCCCGCGCTTTTTCATCTCTTTTTTCAGACAGCGCGCGTAGATGTCTTCCGGCAACCCAGGACCGAGCGCGTTCAGAATATCGATCGCGCAACCGGTGATTTTATAGCAGGTTTCCTGCAACAATCCGTTTTCCGGCGCGCCCGAAAGATAAATGCGTTTTTCGGATTTCATGATGAGGCAAATGAGCGGGAACGGGATTAAAAACGGATTATTCGCCGTCGCCTTCCGGAGACGCGTCGTCCGCGGGAACGCTTTCTTCCACGGTTTTGGCGGGAACGTCGTTCTCCGCGGTTTCGGCGGGAACGCTTTCTTCAGCGGTTTCGGCGGGAACGTTGTCGGCGGATTCCCCGGCCGCGGGCTCGGCGGACTTTTTCCTCGGAGCCTCCGGCGCGGACGCCTGTTCCGGGGGCGGCGGGAACGGAATTCCGGCGGCGCGCTGGGACTCTTTCACTTCTTCCAGCTTGTCGTCTGGAATCGGTTGCAAAGTGCCGGTTGCGGGCATGGTCGCCGGACGCCCGAAACGCTCGAACGTCAGCAGTTTTTCCATCGGAATTTCGTCGCCGACGGAAACGCTTTCGTAAAAATCTGCGGGAACGCGCAGCAGGACGGGCGTGCGGCGGCGCGGCGCGTCTTCGCCTTCGGCACGAACTTTTTCGACTGAAATATAAAACCATTCCGGCGTTGTGCGCACGATGTAAATCTCGCGATCGAGGAGTTTGCGGTTCGTCGCCACGGGAACGCCGCCGGTTTTTTCCTTGGCGGAAACCGCGTAGCGTTCGTCCATCAGCACGTCTTCCGGCTGAAGCGTTTTCCGATTCACGACGATGTCGGAGAGTTTGACGGAATCCGTCGTTCCTGCGGAAGAATCCGACGCGGGAACGAAATAAATGTCTCCGGCGCGATCGAAATGCGCGACGAAAACGAACGAGCGGGCATTTCTTCCGGAGAAGACGAACGAACCGTTTTCCGCGAGCGGTGCGCGTTCGATTTCCGTTTTCTGAACCGCTTCCTGAATTTTCGGCAGTTCATTTTCCGCGAACTCGCGCCATGCCTCCTTTCGCGCTTCCGCCGAATAGTAAATTTCCTTTTCCGCGAGAAAATCCGTCAGCTTCATGAGGAATTTCGGCATTTTCGTGCGCGCCCATTCGAGCGCGCTTTTGCTCGATGCCTGACGATCCGCAATGCGGGCGGCGTTCCCGCCGGCGTTTTCTTTTTCGCGCGTACTACCCGTGTTCTTTTTGTTTTTGAATCGGTTTTTTAAGCGATCCTGAATGCGCGACTGAATTTCCTTGTCCTGCGCGATTTTCGCAACGCGTTCGCTCAGCATAGCAAGCTGCCCTTCCACGCCTTTCAGCGAGAACGTTTTAATCAGGCGCAGGATGTCCGCGCTTTCGGGAATGCCCGCCTCCGCAGGATAATCCGCAAGAAGCTCCCGTTCGATCGCCTCGCGCAGTTCCGCGTCCGTCCACAGCGGAGAACACAGAATCGAAAAAAGGCGATCCTGCTCGGCGATCAGGTTTTCCGTGCGGTCGTCCACGCGCTGGATGTGAACGATTTCGTAAGTCGCGGATTCTTTCAGCGCAGGTGGAAGCGTTCCCGCGAACGCGGAATAATCGAGCGATCCCGTAATCGTGGAGACGTCCGGATTTTTGATTTCCACCGCGCCGAGGAATTGCTGGCGGGGACTTCCCTGCCCGCGCGGCGCAAAAAATTTCACGGCGGCGGCGGTTTCTCTCACCTCGTCCAACCTCTGTTTATCCGTTACGATTTTTTTCGCCGTTTGCTTCAGCTCGGGATTGGGCGGCGTCTGGAACAACCATTCAAAAAATTTCAGCTTGCGCCCGCCGTCCGCCACGCTGACGTTCAGGCAGTTGAAAATCAAGGAAGCGACGGCAACGGACAAAACGAATCCGCCCGCGCCGACCGCGATCTTCAGTTTTTTCCCTTTTTTGAGCGCGTCCTCGTGAATGCGGATCGCCGCGTCCGCCTGCGCCGGCGTGAATTTATCGACGGTGATCGCGTCCGCCAAGTTGTAGAGCAAAAGTTTTTTCCGCACGTCCGGATCGAGTTTTTCGGACGTCGCCGCTTTCATTTCCGCTTCTTCTTCCTGCGTCTTTCTTGCGACGCGGACGCCGATCGGTTTCTTCGCGGGAAACATTTCGCCCAGCGTCGACCACGCGTCGGCACCCGATTCCGCGCACGGCGTGTCCGCCGGAAATTCTCCGGAAGCGAAACGCGCCTCGACGTCCTCCGCGGGAAAGGGTCCGACAGTTTGTCCATCGATTAAAAGCACTATTTCTTTCATGACAAAAAAATAAATACAGTGGAATTGCGCGGGGAAAATAACAATTTCGGGAGCGGCTCGGAAATTTCCGAGAAACCGCGCTTATATTGCGTTCACGCCAAAGCGGAATCAAGTTTGAATTTTATTTCGCCCGACGAAAAAAAAGCGTTCCCGAAACAAGTCGCGGGAACGCCGATTTTTTTGTGTTCGACGGATTTTGACCGAAAACGCTTCCTTCGCGCGGGAACGCTCAGAGCGTTGCGACGAACTTGTTCATCGCGTCCATCTGCTCTTCGATGCACTCGACCAGGCGGAACTGCGTCCGGCAACGGTCGAGGTTGTGTTCCGGACGCGTCGTTTTGAAATACAAATCGCCGTCGAGATAATCCGTGAGGAAACGAATGCCGCATTCGAGCGTGAGCAGCTTGCCCGAGAACGGTAGCAGTTCGCGCTCTTTTGCGTTGAGAAAATCGCCGGCGGAGCTGATGTAGCCCTTGGCGAGCGCTTCGAAAAACGGGAACTGCATCGCGACTTTGGAAAGATCGACTTCGTCTTCCTTCGCGGGAGAGGTCGACGTGCGCACCATGTCGCCGAAATCGTAGAGCGCGGATCCCGGCATCGACGTGTCGAGGTCGATCACGCAGATGCCTTCCAGCGTGTAATCGTCGATGAGCACGTTGTTCAGCTTCGTGTCCTGGTGCGCGATGCGTTCGGGAATTTCGCCATTCGCCATCGCGTCGAGAACGACGGAGCAGTCTTTTTCGCGGGCGAGAATGAAGTCGATTTCCGCTTTCACGCCGGAAGCGCGGTTTTTCACGTCCGCTTCAAGCGATTTTCTAAACGTATCGAAGCGTTTGCGCGTGTTGTGGAAATCCGGAATTGTCTCGACGAGGCGTCCGCCCGGAATATCGACGAGCAGTTTCTGGAAATTGCCGAAAGCGCGCGCCGCCTGAAACGCCTGCTCCGTCGTCTCGATGACGTCGTAGCCTCGGGCGCGTTCGATGAAAATGTAGCAGCGCCAGTAGTTCCCGTCGGCGTCGACGAACCAGTCCGCGCCGGTTTTCGTCGGAATCAGCGTGAGCGTGCGGCGCGAGGCGTCTGGAGCGTTGCTCGCCTTGAGCTTGTCGGAGGAATGCCGGCAGATGCGGGCGACGTTTTGCATCAGCCCCTGCGGATTCTTGAAAATGTAGGAATTGACGCGCTGGATGATGTAGCGGACGCGGCACGCGCCTTGGTCGAAGACCGCGCAGAACGTGTCGTTGATGTGCCCGCTGCCGTACGGGAACGCATCGACGAAATCGCCGTAAACGGCGAATCGCGAGGCGATTGCGGGAATGTCGTATTTGGAATTTTTCGATGAGGACATGATAACGGATATTTTTATTTGTTGGAAAAATGGAAGCGCGGCGGCGTCGGCTCACTTGCGGAGCTGCCACTCGATCTTGGCTTTTTCGTCGAGCACGGACAGCGTGTTTTCGGCGTCTTCGAGCAGACTGCGGATTTCGGCTTCCTTCATGCGCTCGTTTTTGGGAACGCTTTTGTTATATAAGCCGACGAGCCGCGTGAATTCCGCCTTGGTGTAAGGCTTTTTGCCGATTTTGGAAACGTGAAACACCTTGCGTTCGTAGCCTTCCGGCACAGGCGCGGAGTCGCCTTCCGCGCCGAGCTGTTTTTCAAGTGCTTCCTCCGGAGAAAAATCTTTCAGCGCATCCGCCTTCACGTTGAAAAGCAGCACGGGAACGCCGCCGACCGTCGAAAACTCCGCCGTGAGTTTTTTGTATTCGATTCTTCCGCCGAACGCGGAATCTTCCTTGCCGGAAGTCGGACGGAACTTCTTCACGAATTTTTCGAAATCTTCCGCGGGAACGAGCACGAGAATTTCTCCGCCCTCGTCCTGATTTTTGTTGCCGGTCTGCACGGGAACGACCGCCGCCGGAGCGTCGGACATGACCGTTCCCGTCGAACCGATTTCGATGACGAACGTCGTCACGGATTTTCCTGCGTAGTCCTTGGCTTTTTTCGTCCAGACCTGAGCACAGGTAATGTTCGCGGAATCGCTTTTCCCTCCCTTTTTCTTCGTCTCGGGCGCGGCGAAAAGCGCGGCGGGAACGAACGCGGAAAGCAGAATGCAGGCGATTGAAAGAATGCGGGATTTCATAAATCGGAATCGTTTTTTTTTCGGATTAAATTTGTTGCCCGACGGGAACGGTCGCGTCCGCGGGCGGTTCAACGGTCAGCGCGGGCTCGTCGGCGGGAGGCGTTCCCGCGGAATTTTTCTCCGGCGCGGAAAGGAAGAACAGCGCGCAGAGCAGAAGCGCGGGAATGAGAATCGGCAGACTGAAACGGAAAATGTAGCCGAAAAACGTCGGCATTTTCACGTGTTCGGATTCCGCGATAGACTTCACCATGAAGTTGGGACCGTTCCCGATGTAAGTCAGCGCGCCGAAAAACACGGAGCCGAGGGAAATCGCGACGACGAGCAAATTGAATTCGTGATTCGACGCGGTGGTCATCCAGCGCACCTGTTCGCCCTCGGGAATGCCCGCGGGAACGAGGCTTCGGATCAGATCGAAGAAATTCGCATACGTCGGTGTGTTGTCGAGGAAGCCGGAAAGCGCTCCCGTCGCGAAATAATAATGCGCGGGCTTCGTCAGCGCGGCACCGATCGCGGGACCGTGCGAGGTCAGATACGCGAGCGCGGGAACCATCGTCAGAAAAATGCCGACGAAGAGAAATCCGACTTCGCGAATCGGCTCGAACGAAAAATTGTTTTCCGCGTGAATCTTCGGATGCGTCTGGAAATACGACGCCGCAGCGGCGGCGACCATCACGAATTCACGGATGAAATACGTTTCGAGCACCGAACGGATTGATTCCGAAACCTGCCCCGGCAGAAAAACCGCGCAGACGACGACGAGCAGATAGCCGATGTTTTTCATTCCGCGAACGGAAAGCACCATGCCCTCGCCCGTCTCCGACGCGTCGCGGATTTCGGCGGCGTTCCCGTTGCCGCGCATTCCCGCCGAGCGGAAATTGCGCACGTCGAACAGATAAAACACGCCCAGCAACACGGCGACGACGAACGCCCACGGCAGATTCGCGTGCTCGAAAACCCAGAAGAAATCGATCCCGCGCAAGTAGCCGATGTAGAGCGGAGGATCGCCGATCGGCGTCAACGCGCCGCCCACGTTGGAAACGAGGAAAATGAAAAAGACGATGTGATAAGCGGAAAGCCGTGCCTTGTTCATGCGCATCCACGGACGAATCAGCACCATGGACGCTCCCGTCGTGCCGATGAGATTCGCGAGCAGCGCGCCCAGCATAAGAAAAACGACGTTCGTCTTCGGCGTCGCGTCCCCGTTGAGATTTATCGTGATGCCGCCGGAAATCACGAACAGCGAACCCACGAGCGCGATGAACGAAATGTATTCCTTGAACGAATGCCACACGTCGTGTCCGCCGCCCGGAACCAGCCAGATGTAATACGCCGTCACGATCAACCCCAGGCCGATCGCGACCGCTGGATAAAACCGTTCCCAAAAATGTTTCAGCCGCGCGCCCGCAAGCGGCATCACCGCGATCAGAACCAGAAGCAGGACGAAAGGCGCCGACATCCAGAGCCGGACGGCTTCGCTTTTGTCCGCGCCGACGCTCGCCAAAATATCTGAAAAACCTGAACAGATCATAATCGTCGTTCCGGAGATTTTACAAAAAAACGCGCGAGCGACAAGTTAAACATTCCCGCCCGCGCAAAAGTTTTCCCGCCCCCGCGCGTCAGCGCGGCACGTTCCCGCGGGAACGCTGACGGACGGCTTCGAAAAGGCAGATCGCCGCCGCCGTCGAGACGTTCAGCGAATCGGCGAGTCCGCGCTGGGGAATCGCGACGGGAACGACGTCCGCCGCCGGTCCCGCGTTCCCGCCGCCGAGCCAGAAATCCGTCAGCCCCGTCGATTCCGCGCCCAGCAGAATCGCCGCGGGAACGCGAAAATCGCAGTCCCAGTAAATTTTTCCCGCGCTCGGCGTCGTCGCGAACACGGCGATCCCGCGCTCGCGCAACCACGCCCGCACGTTTTCCGCGGGAGCGACGGCGAGCGGCATGGAAAACAGCGCGCCCTGCGAGGCGCGAATCGCGTTCGGATTGTAAATGTCCGTTCCCGCGTCTCCGCAGCAAATCAGCCCCGTGCAGCCGGCGGAATCTGCCGTGCGCAGCAACGCGCCGAGGTTCCCCGGCTTTTCGATGGATTCCGCGACGAGAAAAAGCGGCGGCGTTTCCGCGGGAACGCTCAGCGATTCGAGCCGATGCTCCCGCATTTCCGCGACGGCGAGAACGCCCTCCGGCTTTTCGCGGTAAGCGATTTTTTCGAACGCCGGACGCGACAGCTCGAACAGCGTTCCCGCGGGCATCCGCCGTTGCGCCTCCGCCGAAATTTTTTCCGCGTGCGGGCTTCTGATCAGATCCGGACAAAAATAAAATTCGGAGAAACGGATCCCGCTCGCCGCCGCGCGTTCGATTTCCCGCAGACCTTCGAGAAGAAAAAGCCGCGCTTCCGTCCGAAACGCGCGTTCCCGCAGACGCGCGGCGCGCTGCACGCGCGGATTCTGCCGCGAAGTGATTTTTTCAAAACTCATCGCCTCAAAAAAAATCAGAATTGCGGGGAAAAATCCAGCTTTCCGGAAACGCCGCACGCCGCGGGAACGCCCGCGCGCGGGGAAAGGCAAAAAGCCTGCGGGAACGCGCGCGCGGAGCTTTTTATTTGCTGTATTTTTTGAAAATTTTGAATTCGAGCTTGCCGTCGGCGGCGTTGCCCGCGGGAAAGACGCAGATGAAAACGCAGCTGTTGTTGCGGAGCGCCAGATTCGTCGAGTAGAGAATGTTTTCGTCCGCGATTTCGCCGGAGAACAGCTTGATTTCGCAAAGCTGGCGCGCGCCCGAAATCGGCGTCGTCGTGCAAAATTCGCCGTAGCCCAGCGAGAACGTCTCCGTCCGTTCTGGCGCGTTCCCGTCTTCCTTGAAAACGAATTCGCCTTTCAGCGTGTTCTTTTCAAACCAGTTGTAGAGAACGATCGAACCCGCGGGCGAAGCGGAATCCGCGAAGTTGAACAGGTGCAGGCGTTGCGTCAGGTCTTCTTCCCGCGCGGGATCGAAGCCGGGAAAAATGATCGCGGCACAGTCCTCCAGTCCGGCGGTGGAAATTTCGCAATACGGCACGTATTCGTCGCCGTTTTTCGTGTAGAGGCGCACCGGCTCGGACGCGGGAACGGAAAAAACCTTCGGGAACGACAGCGTGAACATTTCGAAGCACTGATATTCACCGTCGATTTTGATGAAAAATTCCTGCGGATTTTCGGGGCGGCTCCAATAGGCGCAACGGAATTTAATCTTTTTTTCGGGAGAAACCTGAGGCGCGGGCGGAGGCGGCGGCGGTTCTGGCGTTTTTTCAACGACGACGGGCGGCGGCGGCGTTTCCGGCGTTTTTTCAACGACGACGGGCGCAGGCTCCGCGGCGGGCGCTTCGGGAACGGCGGCGGGCGCTTCGGGAACGGCGGCGGCGGCGGTCGGCGTCGGTGTTTCCGATGGTTTCGGCGCAGGCATGGCG
>CAZWIK010000022.1:0-18352 GCA_964633895.1 uncultured Enterobacteriaceae bacterium
CGGGAACGGCGGCGATTCACCTCGGGCTGATTCAGCTGGGCGTGGGCGCGGGCGACGAAGTCGTCTGCCAAAGCTTCACGTTCGCGGCGAGCGCGAATCCCGTAACCTACTGCGGCGGCGTTCCCGTGTTCGTCGATTCCGAGGAAGACACGTGGAACATGGATCCACTTCTGCTTGAAAAGGCAATTCTCGACCGAAAGAAAAAAACGGGCAAGTTCCCGAAGGCGATCGTTCCCGTGCACCTTTACGGCATGCCCGCGAAGATGGACGAAATCTGCGCGATTTCCGAAAAATACGGCGTTCCCGTGCTGGAAGACGCCGCGGAAGCTCTCGGCTCGGAATACCGCGGTCGCAAGTGCGGCACGTTCGGCGAGTTCGCCGCGATTTCGTTCAACGGCAACAAAGTCATCACGACAAGCTCCGGCGGAATCGCGCTCTGCCGTTCCCGCGAAGCCCGCGAACAGATTCTGAAAACCGCGACGCAAGCGCGCGAAAACCGTCCGTATTATCATCACGAAAAAATCGGCTACAATTACCGCATGAGCAATATCTGCGCGGGAATCGGGCGCGGGCAAATGGAAGTGCTCGCCGCGCACGTCGCCCGCCGCCGCGAGATTCACGCGCTCTATACGCGTCTGCTCGCGGGAACGCCCGGCGTCGAAGTCAAGCAGGCGCCGAACGCGGATTTTAACCCGAATTTCTGGCTCACGTGCGTTCTCCTCGACGCGCGCGCAAAAATCTCCAATTCGGAACTGCGGGAACGCCTCGCGGAAGAAAACATCGAATCTCGGCTGCTCTGGAAACCGATGCACATGCAGCCCGTTTACGCGAAAAATCCGTTCTACGGGAACGGCGTTTCGGAAAAAATCTTTTCGCGCGGGCTTTGCCTGCCGTCCGGAAGCGGAATGACGGACGAAGACGTCGAACGCGTCGCGGGAACACTGCGCGCCGCCTTAGCCTGATTCGCCGCGCGGCGGCGTTCCCGTTTCGCTCATTTTCCCGAAATGGGGGGGGGGGATACAATCGCTTTTCTCGGCACGCAGCAGAGCGGGAAAACGATTTCTTTTTCCGTTTCGAAATAATCCAACGCGGATTCAACCGCCGCGCGCGCCAACGCGGACGAAGAAATTCCGGTCCGTTCCTCGAAGCGGCGCAGACGCACCAGCAGATCTTCGTCCATCCGCACGCCGAGCTGATAAGTTTTCTTTTTCACGCGAAAAAGACTACGACTTGCCCCGCAAATTCAAACGCTTTTTTTGCGAATCAAAGAAAAGCGCGAGCGAAAATTCAGCGTTTTCGTTCAAAACTCCGGATCGTTTCCGCCAAGCCTTCGCGCACGGGAACGGGCAGATTTTCGATGCCCAGCGCGCGCTTTATCTTCGCGTTGGAAACGGCGTAGTTTTCCGTCAGCTTGGTCAGGCGGTCTTTATTGAGCGGCAGATGCAGAAGCGTTCCCGCGGCGGCGGCGAAACGGAGCCACGCGGCGGGAACGTTCACGATCCGCGCCTTTTTTCCCAGCGCGCCGCAGATTACGCGCACGAGCTCCGCGGACGAAACCGCCTCGTCGTCGGCGACATTGTAAATTCCGGATTCCGGCGATTTTTCGAGCATCGCGCTCAAAATGAAGCCGAGATTTCCGATCGACAGAAATGAACGCCGGTTATCGAACGCGCCGAGCGGAAACGGCACGCCGAGCTTCGCCGCCGCGTAGAGCAGATTCAGATTCCCCTTGTTTTCCGGACCGTGAATCATGCACGGACGAATGACGTAAACGCGCCTGCCGTCTGCCGCGTTCCCGCGGAAATCAAAATTTTCCCGAATGAAATTTTCCGCCGCGAGCTTGCTTTCGCCGTAAGGACCGACGGGCGCGGGAACGGCGTCTTCCGTCAGCTCGCCCGCGGGAACGGAGTCCGCCGCGGCTTTGACGGAACTGAAAAAAAAGAACCGCGTCGCCGAAGATTCCGCGAAATGCCGAAAAATCTTTTTCGTCAGCTCCGTGTTCACGTCGAAATAAACCTGCGCGCCCGCGCGGTTTTTCAGGTCGTGTGCCTTGCCCGCGAGATGAATCACGGCGTCGAACGCGTCGCGCGGCAGCGTTCCCGCGTCCAGATCCCGCCACGAATACTGCGAAAACGGAGCCTCCGCCGACGCGCTCAGCCCGACGACCTCGTGCCCGCCGTTCTTCAGAATCCGGGAAAGATTTTTCCCGACGAACCCGCGCGCTCCCGTAATCAGAATTTTCATTGCGCCGCCTCCTTTCCGAAGAAGCCGACGCGCGGGAACGCGAGCGCGTTTTTCCGAAAATCAACGCGAAGCTCTACCCCCCCCCCGGTCGGACGCGGCAGATTCGTCGCGGAAATTCTGTAATTTTCAAGAATTTCCAGCGGACGCCAATTCAGTTCCCGCCGAGCCTTTTCGCTCGAGAAAGTCAGCGTTCCCGTGATTTTCCGCAGGCGAGCGGAATCGATCGGCGCTTTTCCGAAAAGACAGTCGCCGGCAAGCGCGAGGCATTTCGCCGCGAAAAAAGGAATCGCCCGCGGCGGGCGTTTTCCGAGCTGTGCGCAGATTAGATTTTCCAGTTCCACGAACGTCGGCGCATACGACGCGCACAAATTGAAGACGCCGCCGCGGTTTTCCGCGAGAGGAACGACGCGCGCCAGATCCTCGACCATGACGACGCTTTTGCGGGCGTTCCCGCGACCGACGCGCAGATAGCGTCCGCTCCGAAGCCCGCACACCATCGCGCCGAGATTTCCGGGTGCGTCCGCGCCGGCGATCAGCGACGGACGCAGAATCGTCAGCGCGACGCCGCGTTCCGCGCACCATTCCCGCAGAAATTCCTCCGCCGCGATTTTGCTCTCGGCGTAAGGCGTCTTCCCGCCGAGCGGATGATTTTCGGAAATGTCTTCGCCGGACTCGCGTCCGTAAACCGCGACCGTGCTCGCGAAAACGAACGCGCGGGGCGTTCCCGCGGCGTCCAGCGCGCGGCAAAGATTCCGCGTTCCCGCGAGATTGACGTCGAAGAAACGCCGCGCTTCGTCCGCCGTCCGCGGCACGCTGTGCGCCTTGCCCGCCGCATGAAAAACGACGTCGAAACGCGCCGCGCCGAAGCAAGGCGTTCCCGCCGACAAATCCGCGGAAAAATCGTTCCCGTCGCCGCGTCCGAGCGTGAAGACTTCGTAATTCTTCCGCAGAATCGGAACCGCGTTGCGCCCGACGAAGCCGCCGGCGCCGGTGAAAAGAAGCTTTTTTCTCTGCATGGAGTCATTCTGCACGATTTTTCAGGCGAGACAAGTTGCCGCGCGACAATCTTTGATTGTCAAATTTCGCGGCGGGAGCGCGAAAAAAAAACGTTCCCGCGGGAAAATGTTTTTGATTTTACGCGCGAAGCGACCGTTTCGCGGGAAGAAAGCGCGTGCAGAGCGTTCCCGCGGGATCGTCGAAAATTTTCAGCAGAATGTCCTCCCGCTTCCCGTTCGCGATGACGACGGGAACGCCGGCGGCGGCGAGCGTCGCCGCTCCGAAAATCGGCGCGAACGCGGACGGTTCGGGGATTTTGGAAAGATGCAACGCAACCGTTCCCGCCGAAGCGTCCACGACGAAACTTTTCGCGTAATCTTCGTAGCCGAGCACGGTGACGCCGCTCAAATCAGCGTTCAGCGCCTCTTCGTCCTCCGCCGTAAACTCCGTTCCCGCGACGATCAAATTCAAATCTTTCAGTGTCGAATACGTCGAAGCGACAAAGAGATTTTCAAAAACGATTTCGTCTGCGGCGCTTTTGTATGCGGTCGCGTCGATCGAAAGCCCCGCGGCGTCGGCGAAACGCATCGTTTTCGTGTCTATGTTGTTGTAAATGCAAATTCCGCCGTTTTTGCCGAAACTGCCGTTTTCGTCGATTGAAATCCCGAACGTCGAATCCGCATCGACGTCCACGGAACTGCCGAAGTTCACGCGGAACGTGTCGCCGATACGGAGCAAGCCGCCGTTGCGAAGCATCAACGTGCCGTATTCCTGCACGCCGAGATAAAAACTTCCCGAAACGGTCCACGAGCCGCCGTCCACCGTGCAAAGTCCGGCGCGCGTCTTCGCGGACGTGTAAACGTTGCCGTTCACCGTCGCCGTGCCGTAAATTTCGAGCGTCGCGGGAACGTTGTTATCCGGGCAACAGCCGATGACGACGTTCTGATTTTCCGTCCAAGAAGCGCCCGCGGCGACGGTCGCGGCGCAGGTTCCGCCGTAGCCGATTTTCAAGACGCTCCCGCCGAATTCGGTGTCGTAAGTTTCGAAATATCTGCCGGACAGCGTAAGACCCGACGAGTCGTAGGCAAACGCGGAAAGCGTTCCCGCAAAGATAAAACAGGCGGGAGCGACAGCGTATTTCACGAGAAAACGGGGGGGGCAAGGCGTTCGCAGACATTTTTTTTCAACAAAGAAAGAATTACGCCGCCGCAGAAAATATAAACGGGGCTCCCGCATCAATTCTTTTTCATCTTCCGCATTCCCGCGCGTCCGCCGACGCGAAAAAAAAGCGTTCCCGCGGGACAAAATCCTGCGGGAACGGCTTTTCGGCGATGAAAACATTAAACTAAACGCCGCCGCAACTAAGCTCCGTCTTTTCCTTTTTCGGGAACGTTTTTTCCATGAGTTGTTTTTGCCGACTGAGAAATTTATTTAAATGTGTTCCCGATGGATCTAACAAACTGCGTGGTAGTTTTTTATAAATTTGATTATTTTCTTTATATTTTTGTGTACTCCGCTCTAAAGCGGCGGCCATTGCATCAGCCTGCCGCGTCAAGGCTTCAATGGCGGAATAACGTGCATCCGTGGGGGAATGCGCGGCCTTTTCCGCACGTAATCCGTTCCGAAAGACCGAGATAGAGTCTTCTAAAACCTGAAAATATTGCCTGTATAAATTGGGCAAGGTCCGATCGTCAGTCTCATATCCGGACCATCCCAAAAACAACGGATTAATGATTTCCGGATTAGAGGCCCATATGTGAATGGGTGTATGCTGACAATCCGACCTGACCTTAATAAAATGTCCCGGGAACTGTTCCGGATGATACACAGGGATGCCAATTCGCTTGGCGATATCATATGCGATATCATCCTCCAAACCGAAAAAGTGCCGCAGTTCCGTTTCATTCATCTTATGGTATTTCATAAATTTATCACTAAAAACATAACTGCCCGGATGAATTGTTAATGGGAAAATCACCGACAACATATATTTACCTTTTTTAAAAGCTTTCATATCAATTTTAGGGACCGGGGAATTGCCCAGATAATGAAGATTGCGATTAATCTGCTTTGTTAGTTCCTGAACATACGCTAAATCTGTCTGACTTAAAGAGGTCACTGTTTTTTTAGGCGGCATCACGTAATACTTGCCTGTTTTGGGATTAACAGCTTGCGTCTGCTCGGGCGCTTCCAAGGGTTGCATTAAATGTAAAGCTTGTGGTAAAATATTATAACGGGAAGCGCGAGGTTCAAAAGTAACATGGATTTTTTCATTCCAAAGAAAATGATACGTTGGATTAGAGCTTTCGTCAACTCTATACATCGTTGATTCTTCAATGGCCTCTTGAAGATCTGGAGGAATAAATTTCCAAAAGGGCGCCTTCTTGAACTTGGTTAATATAGCTTGTCTCTCCGCTCTTTCTGCCTCCGAGCTGACTGTCTTAATAAGATTTTTAGCGTCCAGCCAATTTGCGGTTTTTTGATGTAATTCCACGCCCTGTTCCTTTTCCGCATATAAAAAAGGAACTGTCACCATACCTGCCATTGTTGCGAAAGAAATAAATGAGACGTACTTTTTCAGAACGTCAAATAAAAAAAACGGGGGGGGGGCAAGGCGTTCATGATTTTCTTTCAGAATGGGAAAATTTGACGTAACAGAAAATACGGACAGGAACGCCGGCGTCAATTCTTTTTCATCTCCCGCGTTCCCGCGGGAAAATGTTTTTGATTTTACGCGCGAAGCGACCGTTTCGCGGGAAGAAAGCGCGTGCAGAGCGTTCCCGCGGGATCGTCGAAAATTTTCAGCAGAATGTCCTCCCGCTTCCCGTTCGCGATGACGACGGGAACGCCGGCGGCGGCGAGCCGGCGCGCGACGCCGCATTTCGAAACCATGCCGCCGCGCCCCGCGGAGGATTTTTTGTCGGAAACGAAGCACCCGATTTCGTCTTCGAGAAAAATTTCGCGAATCACGCGCGACGCGGAGTCGGCGGGATCGCCGTCGAAAATGCCGTCCACGTTGGACAAAATCACGAGCGTTTCCGCGCCGACCATTTCCGCGATCAGCCCGGAAAGCTCGTCGTTGTCCGTGAACATCAGCTCGGAGATCGAGACCGTGTCGTTTTCGTTCACGACGGGAACGACGCCGTTTTCCAGCATCACGTTCACGCAACGTTTTTGATTTCGGTAGTGTTCTTCGTCGGCGAAATTTTCTTTCGTCGTCAAAATCTGTCCGCAAAAAATCCCGTTCCCGCGGAACAGCTCGTAATAGCGGTTCATCAGCTTCGCCTGCCCGACGGCGGAAAAAAGTTGCCGCTCGGAAACTTCGTCCAACGCCGAAGTGCTGGCGAGCCGGCGCAATTCCCAGCGACCGGAGGCGACCGCGCCGGACGAGACGAGCACCACGGCGTTCCCGCGGCGGCGCAATTCGACGATCTGATCGACGAGCGCGCTCATGCGCGTGAAATCCAAGTGCCCGTCAGCGCGTTTCAGAACATTGCTCCCGACTTTGACGACGATTCTGCGCATGACGAATTTCTCCTCAAAAAAAAATCAGCGGCAGGCGCGAAGCCCCTGAACGACGGCGGAAGAAAATCCGCACTCCTCCATTTTGTTCAGACCGCGAATCGTGATTCCGCCGGGCGTACAGACCTTGTCGATCGCGCTTTCGGGGTGTTCCCGCGTTTCGGCGAGCAGTTCCGCCGCGCCTTTGAGCGTCTGAAGAACCGCGTTTTTCGCGAGTTCGGCGGGCAAGCCGAGCTCCACGCCGCCCGCCGTCGCCGCGCGCACGTAGCGCATCGCGAAAGCGATTCCGCACGAAGCGAGTGCCGTTCCCGCCGCGAGCCGGTTTTCGGGAACGAGTTCCACGCGCCCGAGGCGCAAAAAAATTTCGAGAACGCGGCGCGTGCACGCTTCCGGAGCGTTTTCTTCCGCCGAAACGAACGTCATGCTCTGCGCGACGGCGACGGCGGTGTTCGGAATCGCGGCGAAGACCGACGGCGAGGTTCCCGCGCATTCGCGCAGACGCGCGAGAGAAATTCCGGCGGCGACGGAAACAAGCGTCGGCGTTCCCGCGCCGAGTTCATCGCGGATTTCCGCGAGAACGGTTTCGACGAGCGGCGGTTTGACGGCGAGGAACACGATTTCCGCACCGCGCGCGGCGGCGCGGTTGTCCGAAGAAATCCGCGCACCGCGCAACTCGCGCGCGAGGCGTTCCCGCGTTTTTTCGCTTCGCGCCGTGCACGCGAGATTTTCCGCCGCGCAGACGCCCTGCGCGAGCAGACCGCGCGCAATCGCGCCGCCCATGGTTCCGGCTCCGATGATTGCAATTTTCATTTTTCAAAAAAAAGATTCCGTTTTTTACAGCAAAGCGTCAGCGACGGCGATTTCGCCTGCGCCGCGCAGACGTATTCGATGCGGACGCGGCGAGCGTTCCCGCGGCAAGAAAAACGGGACGCGTTCTCGCGGCGGGAACGGCATTTTCTCCGAAGGCGGCGGGAACGGCGAATGGGGTCGCCGGCAAGCAGGAAAGCGCGATTCGGGAAAGTGACCGCGGGGGCATCATAGCTCTCGTATTGTAGAAAATATTTTCCCCGCGGCAAATTTTTTCTCCGGAGAAAACGCGCCCGACGGCGCGGCACGGGAAAACCGCGTCCCCGCGGGCAGCACGAGAGAAAGTGCTTGCCTATCCCGCGCGAATCGGCGATGCTTTGCGGCGGTCGGGTCCCATACAATAAGCGCCGGCGAACCCCGTCAGATCCGGAAGGAAGCAGCGGCAGTCAGGTTTCTTATGTGTTGTGGTAAACCCGGCTTTTTATTTTTTTCCCCCGAACGTGACCCGCCCCTTTTCCCTTTTATATCTTGCGCAAATGGCGCGGCGTGGGTTTAATTTCCGAAAGTGCCGCGCCGCCTGCGGAAAAAACGTCCCGCGAGAACGCGTTTTCAACAGAGAAAAATCAGATGTTAGAAAAATTCCTGAAACAGACGGTTTTCAAAAGCCAAGAGGATTTCACCGAGAACTTTGAAATCATCGTTCCCGAGAATTTCAACTTCGCCTACGACGTCATCGACGAATGGGCGAGGACGAATCCCGAAAAACGCGCGCTCTGCTGGGTCAACGATCACGGCGTGCACGCCGAGTACACGTTCGCGGATCTGAAAAAGCACAGCGACCGCGCCGCCGCGTTCTTCAAAAGCTGCGGAATCGGCTTCGGCGACAAGGTCATGCTGATTCTGAAACGCCGCCGCGAGTTTTGGTTTTCGATTCTCGCCCTGCACAAGCTCGGTGCCGTGTGCATTCCCGCGACGCATCTTTTGACGAAAAAAGACATCGTTTACCGCTGCAACGCGGCATCCGTCAAGACGATCGTCTGCGTGGGCGACGCGCTCGTCCCCGAACGCGTTCTCGCGGCGAAGCCGGAAAGCCCGACGCTCGAAACGCTGATTTCGACGGGACCGCTCGTTCCCGAGGGCTTCAAGGATTTCCGCACGGGAACGGAATGCGCGCCGGAATTCGTTCGCCCCGAACACGTCAACAAAAACAGCGACATTTCCCTGCTCTATTTCACGTCGGGAACGACGGGAAACCCGAAAATGGTCGCGCACGACTACACGTATCCGCTCGGGCACATCGTTACCGGCGTCTACTGGCACAATCTTAAAGAAGACAGCCTGCACCTGACCGCCGCCGACACCGGCTGGGGCAAAGCCGTTTGGGGAAAACTCTACGGGCAATGGTTCGCGGGAGCGACGGTCTTCGTCTACGACCACGAAAAATTCACGCCGGCGGATATGCTGAAGGTCATTCAGGACTACCGCGTCACGTCTTTCTGCGCGCCGCCGACCGTCTTCCGCTTCATGCTCCACGAAGACATGGCAAAATACGATCTGTCTTCGCTCAAATGGTGCACGATCGCCGGAGAAGCGCTCAATCCGAGCGTTTACGAAGATTTTTTCAAAATCACGGGAATCAAGCTGCGGGAAGGCTTCGGGCAGACGGAAACGACCTGCATCATCCTGACGACGCCGTGGATGGAGCCGAAGCCCGGCTCGATGGGAAAACCGAATCCCGCCTACGACGTCGATCTCGTCGACGACGACGGGAACAGCGTTCCCGCGGGAACGCAGGGCGAAATCGTCATCCGCTGCGCTCCCGAAAACCGCCCCGCCGGTCTTTTCAAAGGCTATTTCCGCGACCGCGCGCTGACCGCGAGCGTCTATCACGACGGACTGTATCACACGGGCGACGTCGCGACCCGTGATGAAGACGGCTATTTCTGGTTCGTCGGACGCAACGACGACGTGATCAAAAGTTCCGGCTACCGCATCGGACCGTTCGAAGTCGAAAGTGCCGTCATGTCCTACGAAGGCGTCGTTGAATGCGCCATCACCGGCGTTCCCGACGCGATCCGCGGGCAGGTCGTCAAGGCGACGATCGTGCTCTCGAAAACGCTCCGCGATTCGGTCAAAAATTTCGAGGAACTGAAAAAGAAAATTCAGGATCACGTCAAACGCGAGACCGCGCCCTACAAATACCCGCGCGCCATCGAATTCGTCGAGGAACTGCCGAAGACGATCAGCGGAAAAATCCGCCGCGTCGAGTTGCGCGACCAAATGAAAAAACTTTCCGAAGCCGTTCGCCCGTCGTCAACAAGACGCTGGACATGACGAAAAAACTCTCGAAAATGCTTCCCAAAAAGAATCCGGAACCGCCGCAGTCGTCCCATGACGGCGCGGAAACGGCATCGCAGCCGAGCTGATTTCGCGTTCCGCAAAAAAGAACGTTCCCGCGCGGTCGCCACGCCGCGGGAACGTTTTTTTTCATGGAAAAGTTTTCCCGATGAAAGAAGAAAAGACGAACGTCATGCGCCTGCTGGAAGCCGGAAAAATCGGCTACGTCCCGCACGCCTACGACGCGTCGCTCACCGACGGACAGGCGGTCGCCGCCGCGCTTGGACAAAATCCCGCGCGCGTGTTCAAAACGCTGGTCACGACGGGTGCGTCCGGCGCGCATTTCGTTTTCTGCGTTCCCGTGAACCGCACGCTACATTTGAAAAAAGCAGCGAAAGCCGCCGGAGAAAAATACGTCGAAATGCTCCCACAACGCGAACTGCTCCCGCTCACCGGATACGTTCACGGCGGCTGTTCGCCCATCGGCATGAAAAAGCGTTTCGCGACGTTCTTCGACGCGTCGGCGCAGAACGCGGAAACGCTCGTCGTGAGCGCGGGACGGCGCGGATTTCAGGTCGAGCTTCCGCCGAGAACGTTGCTCGATTTCGTTCGCGGAAAATTCGCGGATATCGCCGAATGAGGCGTCGGCGTTCCCGTCGCGCGGAAACGCGCATTCAGCGCACGCGCATTTTCGCGGCGAGATAAATTGCGCCGATGCGTTCGAAATCGCGTTCCCGCGAGCCGGAAACGAGGCAGTAATCGTATTCCCGCCAGCGCGCCATTTCGTCGATCGCGACGCGCATCCGACGCTCGATTTCGTCGGGGGAATCCGTGCCGCGTCCGATCAGTCGTTCCCGCAGCTCTTCCGTGCTCGGAGGCATGATGAAAACGGAAACGAGAGAACGCGCGAGCCGAGCGTCCCCCCGCGCAAGCCGCCGCACCGTCGCCGCGCCCTGCACGTCGAGATTGAGTAGCACGTCACTGCCCGCATCGAGCAGCTCGCGCACCTGCGCGCGCCGCGTCCCGTAGAGGTTGGAATGCACCTGCGCGTGTTCGAGAAAATCGCCGGCGGCGATCCCGCGCTCGAATTCTTCATGCGAAAGAAAAAAGTAGTCTTCCCCGTGGCGTTCCGAGCCTCGCGGCTTGCGCGTCGTGCAGGTTACGACGCGCCGAATGTCCTGCGGGAACGCCGCCGTCATGCGGTCGCAGAGCGTCGTCTTTCCGCTTCCGGCGGGACCGGAAACGAGCATGAGAACCGGAGCCGGCTTGAAGTTTTCCGAAGTCATTTTCTTTCAAAAAAAATTACGGGAGCCAAAACAGTCCGGCGCACAGATTCGCCGCGCCGACAGCTAAAAAAACCGTTCCCGCGAGGCGGGAATTGCGCGCGGATTTCGTCGCCCACTCGACGGCGTTTCGCAGAACGTAGGGCGACGCGCCGATCCACAGCGCGGCGACGATCAGCAGATACGACGTTCCCGCGAGAACGCGCGAATACGGAAGCTGTCCGAAGCCCGCCGAAAGCAGTTCGCCGCACGAAAAAAGCGTCAGCACGGCAAGTCCGCGGAGCGGAAGCAGATCCGGAAGAAATTTGAACGCGAGAACGCCCGCACCGCCGAAAAGCACAACGAGCCATGAACGCGGAAAACCCGCAAGATCGACTTCGGGAATCGTCAGCAGATGATGGAAAAACCACACGAGCGCCGCGCCCCACAACACAATGCCCGCCGCGCGGGAACGCGGAAGCGCTTTCAGCGCGGGAGCGCACTTTTCGCCGCAGAGCAGAAACGCGCCCAGCACCGTCAGAACACCGCCCGCAGCCAGATATGCCTGAAACAGATTCATCGCGGAAACGATACCGCTTTTTACGGGAAATTAGAAATAAGAAATTTCACGCCCGCGCCGAAACGCTCAAAAAAAACCGACGCGAATTTTTAATTCGCCAAGCAAGCGCGATTTTTTTCCGGTCGCGGCGAGGCATTCCCGCACGAAACGAACGCATTTTTTTTCGGAACGCGAGGCTCCGGAGCACAGGATCGCACGACCGCGCCGCGCGGTAAAATGCGCGCGTTCGTGCACCCTGATTTTTAATCGCCCGCGGCACTAAAATCCGTAAACGTGAAAATATATTAAACAAAAATCCGATCTCGTGGTATAAACATTCTGACGGCTCTAAATTACGGGTAAAATGGGCACTGCAATGACTGATGAGAAAAAACAAATCGACTCGCTTTTGAGCGAAATAAGCGATTATTCCACATCCGCCGAATACGCGAGACTTTTTGAATTTGTCGCCAAAGCGCAGACTCTCGGAGCCTATAACTCAATGCTTGTCTACAATCAAAATCCGAAAGCGACGATCGTTATGGAGGCGTCAAAATGGAAGAAGCTCTTCGGCAAGGGCATCAAGAAAGGCGCACGCAAGCTTGTGATTCTGTTTCCGTTCGGTCCGGTTCACTGGGTTTATGATTATGCGGACACCTACGATCTTCGGGGGAAAATGATTCCCGACGAAGACGAGCTTGTGGCGATTTACAACTCAATGTTCAGACCTCCTCATGAAGTCTGTCCGAAATATTTGGAAAACCTGTTGAAGGTGTTGCCGTATTACGGAGTTTATGTCGAAACCGATTTTCCAGCCGATCCCGCCTACGGAGGCTACATTCAGTGGAATCCCTGCTTTCAAATTCATCTGAAGATAAAAAATAAAGAAATAACAAGGCACAGCTCTTACCTTATACGCGTAAACAGCAAGGCCACTCCCGCCGAACAGCTTATGACGCTGATTCATGAGACGGCGCATCTGTTTCTGGAGCATATTCCGCCTGCGGGCGATTTTGAAAAGCCGTGGAAACAAAGGCTACCGCAACGCCCTACCGTCGGAGGATTTATCGACGTTTCCAGAATGCATACAGAAGAGATGGAAGCGGAAATTACAAAGGAACTCGTTTGCTCGAGACTGGGAATCGACGATCACAAAAACGCGATCAGATATTTGGCCAACCATGTGAACTCTTTCAACAAAGACGAGTTTTCCGCAGAAATGGTCTTGGCCACGGTAGATAAAATCGAGAAGATTCTGCAGGGAAAGTCAAAGATTTCCGAAGGCCTATTATTCAGGCAGATAAGAAGCTTGAGAGAAATGCTGAAAGAGGAAAGCAACTAGGCGCGCCGCGCCCTGCGCAGGTGCCGCGCGGTGTCCGCATCTGCCGCGCAAGCACCACATTACGGCGGGAACGCGCCCACGGGAGCGAAAAATTTTGCGTTTTAAGGCGGAGGAAAATAGAGTGCGCTCGAAATCGAACAAAATGTTTTCAGAAAAAAGATTTCCCGCCGATCTGACGCCGAATCGCTGGACGCGGGTTCTGCGCGAAACGCGGGAACGCGCGAAAGAACGCGGAGAGCCGTTGCTCGACCTCGCGGTGTCCAATCCGACCGCAGCCGGATTCCGGCGGAAACGCGCGGAACTCGCGCGGGCACTCGCCGACGGCGATATCGAAAACTACGCGCCGTCTCCGCGCGGGAACGCCGACGCGCGGCGCGCGGTCGCGGAATTTTACGCAAAGACGCACGGCGCGGAAATTTCTCCGGACACAGTCTACCTCACGGCGAGCACCAGCGAAGCGTATTCGTGGCTCGCGAAACTGCTTTGCGACGCGGGCGACAACGTGCTCGCTCCCGCGCCGTCCTATCCGCTCATCGCGCATCTGTGCGCCTTGGAAAACACGGAAGCGCGCGATTATTTTCTGAAATTCGACGAAAAAGAGAATCGCTGGGCGACGGATTTTTCGTCGATCGAAAACGCGATCGACGCACGGACGCGGGCGATTTTCTGCGTCTCGCCGAACAATCCGACCGGCTCGGTTTTTTCCGAAGAAGAACGCGCGAAGCTGCTCGCGCTCGCGCGGGAACGCAGGATTCCGCTCGTCGTCGACGAAGTTTTTCTGGAATACGCGAACGGGAACGCGGGCAGCGCGCCGCGCTCCTTTGCGGGAACGCGCGACGCGCCGGTCTTCGTGCTGGGCGGACTGTCGAAATCCGCCGCGCTCCCGCAAATCAAAGTCGGCTGGATTCTGACCTGCGGCGACGCGGGATTCGTCGCGCAGTCGCTCCCGCGCTTGGATTTTATCGCGGACACGTTTCTTTCTTCAAGCGCGCCGTCGCAATGCGCCGTTCCCGCGCTGATCGCCGCGTCCGCCGAAAAGCGGGAACGCATCCGCGCACGGCTGGACGAAAACGAACGGCGGCTGCGCGAGTGGGCGGAAAAATCTCCGCACGCGCTGAAAATTCTTCCGCGCGAGGCGGGCTGGTACGCGATTGTTCGGCTTCCGCGCGGCGTTTCGGAGGACGCGCTCGTCGTCGATCTTCTGCGGCGGGAAAACGTCATCGCGCATCCGGGTTATTTTTACGACGTCGAAAGCGTTCCCTCGCCTCATCTCGTGATTTCTCTGCTCACGCCGACGGAAACGCTCGCCGCCGCGCTTCCGCGCATCGAAAACGCGCTGCTGCGCAACTGAGCAGAAAAAAAAAGGAACGCGTTCCCGCACGAAAAACGGCTTTCGCCGCGCGGGAACGCGTTTTTTTTGCGCCGAAAAACGGATCAGCGGACGAAGAGCAGCTCGCGGTATTTCGGAAGCGGCCAGATTTCGTTGTCCACGATCAGTTCCAGCTTGTCGATGTGATAGCGAATCGTATCGAAGCACGGGAGCACGGTGTCGTGATACGCAATGGCTTTTTTGCGCGCGTCTTCGATTTTGTTCGCTTTCTTGCGCGCCTCCACCATTTTGTCCACGTTTTCCTTGACGGCGCCGATATGCGCGGCGACGGATTCGATCAGGCGCAGTTCGCCGGCGGCGAGTTTATTGAACTTCGCGGCGGGGAACACGCTTTTCAGCTTGGAAACGCTGTCGAGCAGCTGCGACTGGTAGCGCAGCGCGACGGGAACGATGTGGTTCAGCGAAAGATCGCCGAGCACACGCGCCTCGATTTGAATTTTCTTCGTGTAGATTTCCCATTTCACTTCGTTGCGGGAATGCAGTTCCCTTTCGGAGTGAATGTTGCCGTTGGCAAAAACCTTGATCGACTGCGGCGACGTGTAGCAGTCGTAAATCACGGGAACGCTCGTCTCGCAGTCGAGACCACGCTTCGCGGCTTCTTCCTTCCACTCGTTGGAATAGCCGTTCCCGTCGAAACGAATCGGCTTCGATTCCTTGATGTATTTTTTGACGACCGTGAAGAGCGCTTCCTTCTTGGATTTGCCTTTCGCGATGAGCGCGTCCGTCTCCGTCTTGAATTCGACGAGTTGCTGCGCGAGCGCGGCGTTGACCGCCGTCATCGCCGACGCGCAGTTCGCGGAAGAGCCGACGGCGCGGAACTCGAAGCGGTTGCCCGTGAACGCGAACGGCGACGTGCGGTTGCGGTCCGTGTTGTCCACGAGAATTTCTGGAATCTGCCCGACGCCGAGCGAGATGCCCTTCTTGCTGTCCATTTTGATCGCGTCGTCGAGCGAAGCCTTTTCAAACTTGTCCAGAATCGAAGAAATCTGCGAACCGAGGAACGACGAGATGATCGCGGGCGGAGCTTCGTTCGCGCCGAGGCGATGCGCGTTCGTCGCGGTGGAAATGGACGCCTTGATCAGCCCGTTGTTTTTGTAAAGTGCCATGAGCGTAATCGCCATGAACGCGATGAAACGGAAGTTTTCCGCCTGATTTTTTCCGGGAGAAAAGAGGTTGATTCCCGTGTTCGTGCCGATTGACCAGTTGTTGTGCTTGCCAGAGCCGTTGATGCCTTTGAACGGTTTTTCGTGAAGCAGGACGCGGAAGCTGTGGCGGCGCGCGACTTCGCGCATCAGTGCCATCACGAGCAGATTGTGGTCAACGGCGAGATTGCATTCTTCAAAAATCGGCGCAAGCTCGAACTGATTCGGCGCGACTTCGTTGTGGCGCGTCTTCACGGGAATGCCGAGCTTCCACGCTTCGTATTCCAGCTCTTTCATGAACGCGAGAACGCGGCGCGGGATCGCTCCGAAATAATGGTCTTCAAGCTGCTGATTCTTCGCGGACTCGTGTCCCATGAGCGTGCGTCCCGTCAGCACGATGTCCGGACGCGCGTTGTAAAGCTCCTCGTCGATGAGAAAATATTCCTGCTCCCAGCCGAGCGACGCGGAAACGTGCTTCACGTCGGGATTGAAATATTTGCAGACGGCGGTCGCCGCCTTGTCGAGCGCGCTGAGTGCTTTCAGAAGCGGAGCCTTGTAGTCGAGAGCCTCGCCCGTGTAGGAAATGAAAACCGTCGGAATGCAGAGCGTGTCGCCCATGATGAACGCGGGCGAAGACGGATCCCACGCAGAATAGCCGCGCGCCTCGAACGTCGAGCGCAGACCGCCGCTCGGGAACGAGGACGCGTCCGGCTCCTGCTGCGCGAGCAGCTTGCCCGGAAATTCTTCGATGACGCCGCCCTTCCCGTCGTATTCGATAAAGGCGTCGTGCTTCTCCGCCGTGCCGTCCGTCAGCGGATGAAACCAGTGCGTGTAGTGCGTCGCGCCGTTTTCCATCGCCCACATGCGCATCGAAGGGGCGACGTGCGCCGCGAGCCCGCGGGAAATCGGCTCGCCCTGATCCATCGCGGACGTTACCGCTTCGTAAGTCTCTTTCGAGAGATACCTCGCCATCGCTTTGCGGTCAAAGACCTTGCATCCGTAATATTCGGAAATCTTCGCTTCTGGCGGCGTTACAGGTGTGACCTTCCGGTTGGAGGCCGTTTCAACAGCATTTAATCGCAGATTTGACATTGTGTTTTCGTTTTTTGACTCCCGAGCCAGAGCTCGATCGGCAAAGACCCGGAAAATCGTTAAAACGCCGGCTATTTTTCCCGCTCCCAATGTTCCCGTCAAGCCAATTTTTGGAAAAAAATGTAAAATTTTAAAATCTGCCGTTCCCGCGCGGGAACGCCGAAAAAAGCGCTCGCGAATCCAGTATTTAAGCGGCGACGCTAGAAAATGCGCCTCACGAAACGCCCACGGGAACGCTCAAAAAGCGTCAAAGCTCTATCGCGAAAAATTCGCGCGTCAAGGCGGCGGTTTTTTCAAAAATCGTCTCGGCGGGAACGCCGAAAAGTTCCGCCGCGAATTCCGCCGTCGCCCGCAGATAAGCGGGTTCGTTGCACTTTCCGCGAAATCCCTGCGGCGCGAGATACGGGCAGTCCGTTTCGAGCATCAGCCGCTCCAAGCCTTGCGCGAGAGCGGCGCGGCGAACGTTTTCCGCGTTCTTGTAAGTCAGCGTTCCCGTAAACGACGCGCGTCCGCCGCGGGCGTTGATTTCGCGGATTTCCGCCTCGTCTTCCGCGAAGCAGTGAAAATCGACGCGACGCCAGTCCAAGCCAGATGCGTCGATCAGCGAGACCGCTTCGCGAAAGGCGTCGCGCGCGTGAACGACGATCGGCAAACCGCATTTTTTCGCGATTTCCAGCTGACGCGAAAACGCCGCCGCCTGCCGAGCGCGGACGCGCGTCGCTTCGGCTTCGTCTTTCGGCAACCAATGCCCGTCCAAGCCGATTTCGCCGACGGCGACGGGAAAGGGAGCCGCGCGGCGAACAAATTCTTCGAGCGCATCAAGTTGCTCTTCGAAATTTTCCGCAACTTCCGTCGGATGCAGTCCTGCCGCATAAAAAATTTTTCGCGGGAACGCGGCGGCGAGTCCGCAGTAAATTTCCCAGTCTTTAGGATTCGTTCCCGCGGCGATGAACTGAACGACGCCCGCCGCTTCCGCGCGCGCGAGCACGTCGCCAAGATCGCCGCGTCTCGCGAATGTATCCAAATGACAATGACAATCTATCACGGCGGGAACGCGCAGCGCGCAGGTTCAGTTCATAAAATAATCGGCTTCGTCGTAATTCTCCTCGCCGGATTCGCCCTCCGCGGGAACGGAAGCTTCGTTTTCCGTCTCCTCTGCTTCCGCGCGCGGTTCCCGCCCGATCAGCGAAAAGAAATTTTTCTTCGGCTGCTCGAAGCGCGGATCGTTCGAAAAGAGAATGTAGGCACCCGCGGCAAGAACCGCCGCGCAAACGACGAGAAGAAAAAGCGAAAACGCGGGAAATTTTTTCGGCATGGGATCGACGGGCGGCGGCGTTTTTCCTTTTGCCTCCGAAGCGGCTTCGACGGCAGATTCCGCATCGTTGTCGTCCGGCTCGCCGCTCGGCTCTTCCGCCGCGGGCGCATCGTTTTGCGCGGGAACGGTTTCTTCCGCGAAAATGTTTTCTTCGTCGCCCGACGCCGCAGAAACGTCCGCAATTTCTTCCTCCGGATTTTCCGGCGGTTCTGCTCCGGATTCCAAAGGCAGCATCAAATTTTCCTCTTCCGAAATTTCATCGGCGAAGGAAACGGGCGTTTCGGGCGGAAACGGCTGCGGCGGCATCGGCGAGGCGGGAACTTCCGGAGGCGACGGGGAAAACG
>CAZWIK010000022.1:18452-26826 GCA_964633895.1 uncultured Enterobacteriaceae bacterium
AACGGCTGCGGCGGCATCGGCGAGGCGGGAACTTCCGGAGGCGACGGGGAAAACGACTGCTCCGCGACGAACGTCTGCGCTCCCGTATCCGGATCGATCCTCACGGCGGGCTGCGGACTGTAAAACTGCTGCTGATACGCCTGCCACTGCCGAAGATATTCCGCACGCGCCTGCTGCTCCGCAAGCACCTGCGCGCGCTGAATCCTGTAAGCCTCAAGTTGCTGTTCGTAAATTTTCTGCGCATACGCGGCGGCGCGAGAACGCATTTCCTCGTCGCTGAGCAATTCCGGCATCGAAGAAGGATTTTCTGCGGGCGGCATGGAATAAACGGGAGGCTGAGTCGTCATAAATTTTCCCTGTGCAAAAGTTATTAAAAAAACGTCAATGTGGAATTGCGACACAAAACCGAATGCCGAGCAAAAACCGCTCGACTTTTCACGCGCCGCCCGTTTTTCTTGAAAAAATGACGACAGCCCCGAAGCCCCGATTTTCGCTCCCGCGACGCGTCGCCGAAGCCCTGCTCGACGTGATTTTCCCGCGCGAATGCCTCGTCTGCGGGAACGAGCCGGACGAGCCGCGCTTCCGCTTCCTTTCGCGGCAGGGAATTTCGCAACTTCAATTCATCGGCGAAACGTGCTGTCCGCGATGCGGAGCGCCGAGTCCGGAAATTACGGCGATTCAAGGCGAATGCGTCTTTTGTCGGGAACGGGATTTTCACTTCGGGCGTTCCCGCAGCCTCGTCGTTTTCGACGCGGCGGCGCGCCGAATCGTTCACGCGATAAAATACCGCTCCGTTCACGCGGCGGTGGCGGACATCGCGGAAGCCGCGGCGAATTCCGAATTTTTTTCCGCACATCTTTCGGGAGCGACGCTCGTTCCCGTGCCGCTTTTTCCAAAGCGGGAAAACAAGCGCGGCTACAACCAAAGTCGGCTTTTCGCGGAAGCGCTCTTCCGCCGCATCGCGGGAACGCGCTGCGAAATGTTGCTCGCGCGGACGCGCGACACGGGAACGCAGACCGCGCTCGGTTTGGACGCTCGGCGCGGGAACGTGCGCAACGCGTTTTCCGTTCCCGAAAAACTGAAAGCCCGGATTTCCGCCGAAACGCGCTACGTGCTCATCGACGACGTATTCACGACGGGTTCCACGCTCAGCGAATGTGCGCGTGCGCTGAAAAAAGCCGGCGCGAAAATCGTCGACGCCGCGACGTTCGCGCACGGATGAAAAATTGCGCGGGCTTTTCGCGACAAAAAAAACGGAACGTTCCCGCGCGGGAAAACATTCCGTTTTTTGTTGCGGCGGGAACGCGCCCGCGATCCCCGCTCAAAGTTTTTTGCAGAAGCGCGCGATGCGATCAAGCCCTTTTTTAATCGTTTCGTCGGACGTCGCATAGCTGAGGCGCATGTAGCCTTCCGCGCCGAACGCGATGCCGGGAACGACGGCGACGAGTTCTTCTTCGAGAAGCTTCGCGGCGAAATCCGTCGAGCTCAAGCCGAACGATTTGATGTTTGGGAACAGATAAAACGCGCCCTGCGAACGGTAGCACGTGATGCCGTCGATCGCGTTCAGCCCGTCGCAGAGAAGGCGGCGGCGGCGGTCGAACGTCGCAAGCATTTCCGCGACGGCGGCGCGCGCCTTTTCCGGCTGCTCGTAAACCGCGAGCGCACCGAACTGCGCAAAGCTCGTGCAGTTGGACGACATTTGGCTCTGCAGGCTGGAAACCGCTTTTGCGATCGGAAGCGGCGCGGCGATCGTGCCGAGACGCCAGCCCGTCATCGCGTAAGTTTTCGCGAAACCGGACGCCGTGATGACGAGTTCCGCCGCACGATCCGAGAACGTCGCGGGGTGACTCGCTTCGACGCCGTCGTAAGTGAGATGCGCGTAAATTTCATCGGAAAGAATGTAAATGCCGTGTTCGACCGCGACGGCGACGAGCGATTCCAGCTCTTCGCGGGAATAGACCGCTCCCGTCGGATTAGACGGGGACGTGAGAATGAGAAGGCGCGTCTTCGGCGTAATCGCCGCGCGAAGCTGCTCCGGCGTGATTTTGAAGCCGGCGGAATCTTCCGCGAGAACGAATTTCGGCGTGCCGCCGGCGAGCTTCACCATTTCGGGATAGCTGACCCAATACGGCGCGGGAATGATCACTTCGTCTCCCGGGCTGACGGTCGCGACGACCGTCAGATAGCACGACATTTTTCCGCCGGGGCTGAGGACGATGTTCGCTTCCGTCAGCCCGCGAAAACCGCACGACGCGTAATAGGCGGCGATCGCCTTGCGCAGAGGCAGGATTCCGGGCGTCGGCACGTATTTCGTCTTGCCCTCGGCGAGCGCCTTCACGCACGCGTCCTTGATGAACTGCGGCGTGTCGAAATCCGGCTCGCCCGCACCGAAGCCGCAAACGTCCTTGCCTTCGGCTTTAAGCGCCTTCGCCTTGGCGTCGACCGCCAGCGTCGGCGACGGCGTGATGTTGCTTGCCCATATTGACAGAAGAGAACTGGTGGTGTTCATTTTCGTGATTATGCGGAGCGAAAAGCTAACCCGCCGCCGCGTTCCCGTAAAGCGAAAAGAATTTGCGACGTCCGCGCGGCGCAGAGCGCGGGAACGCAGTTCGGGGGAAACGGCGTTCGCGCCGCATCCCCCGAATATTTTGCGCGGGAACGCAAAAAATTTCCACCGTTCCCGAAAAAAAAAACGAACGGTTCAGCGACTCTTTTTCGATCCCGAGCGCTTCCGATTTTCCGCAGGCGCAGACTTAGCCGCCGGCGCGGCGACCGCCGCTTTCTTCGCGACGTTTTTCGCCGGCGCTGACGGAGATTTTCCCGCAGGCGCAGAAACGTTCGGCTTCGCGGCGGGAACGGAGGCTTTCTGCGTCGAACGCTCGGTTTTCGGCGGCGGGAACGCTCCCTTGCGCATTTCCCGCGCGGCTTCGTAAACTTCTTCGTATTTTTCGACGGAACGATCCCACGAAAAATCCCGGCACATTCCGTTGCGCCGCACCGCGTAATAATCCGCCGGATAATCGTAGTAAAGTTTCAGCGCGCGCTCGATCGCCCACAGCAACGCGGACGGCACGGCGTCCTGAAAATTGATTCCCGTGCCCTGCCCGGGATATTTCGGATCCCACGCCGCGACGGTATCGACGAGACCGCCCGTCGTCCGCACGATCGGCGGCGTGCCGTAAACCATCGAATACATCTGATTCAGCCCGCACGGCTCGAAACGGGAAGGCATGACGAAGAAATCCGAACCCGCCTCGATCATGTGCGAAAGTTTGTTGTCGTATCCGATTCTCGCATACATTTTCGACGGGAACGTCGCCGCGATTCGCGAGAACGCGCCTTCCAGCGCGGGATCGCCGCTACCGAGCAGGACGACCTGCATTTCCGCGCGGGAAAGCAGTTCCGGCAGAATCGCCGCGAACAAATCCAGTCCCTTCTGGTCGTAAAGTCGGGAAACGACGCCGAACGCGGGAACGTCTTCCCGCACGGGAAGCCCGCAAAGCTTCTGGAGTTCCGCCTTGCAGATTTTTTTCCCGGAAAAATCATCGGCGTTGTAGGACGCGGGAATGTGCTTGTCTGCGAGCGGCGACCAATCCTGATAGTCGATTCCATTGATGATTCCCGTCAGATCGCGCGCGCGGTGCCGCAACACGTGATCGATTCCGAAGCCGTATTGCGGCGTCTGGATTTCGTAGGCATACGTCGGAGAAACCGTCGTGATTTTCGTCGCGTGATACAGCGCGCCCTTCATCATGTTCAGCCCGCCGAGGCACTCGTAATTGTCGTCCGTGAAAAGTCCCCACGGCAGACCGAGATAGTCGATGATTCCTTTATCGCAAAGTCCCTGATGCTGCAGATTGTGAATCGTGAACACCGTTCCCGCGCGCGCGATGCGGCGCCAGTTGTCCCGCGTGTTGAGCAGCGCGGGAACGAGTCCCGTCGTCCAGTCGTGGCAATGAACGATGTCGGGAATCCAATTAGACTGCTCGCAAAAATCGATGGCGGCGCGACAGAAAAAAGCGAAGCGGTAAGCGTCGTCCTTGCGCTGGGAATAAACTTCCGGCGCGCCGAAAAAGTGATTGTATTCGCAGAAAGAAATCTGCGCCTTGTTGAACGGCACGTTCCAGACGCGGCAGTCCGCATACATGCCGAAACCGAGTTCCACGCGCACGGGATCGGGATAAGGCGTCCATTCGCCGATCCGTTTCACGGAGCCGTAAAGCGGCGTGAACACGCGCACGTCGTGTCCGCGAGCGGCGACGGCTTTCGTCAGCGCGGCGACCGCGTCGCCCAATCCGCCCGTCTTGGAATACGGCGCGATTTCAGGGGAAATCATCAAAATCTTCATGAAAAAAATCCTTGTTTTCGAGGTTGTTCTGGGAAGAAGTGAATGGTCGTTGATTATTGCGCGAATCCGCTGATGCGTAAAGGGAAAAGGTCTCGCGGGAACGCAAAAAAAAACGGGAACGCGTCCATCTTCGGACGCGTTCCCGTTTTTTTCTCCGAATCGGGATTATCAATTGCCCACGGACGACTGAGAATTGAGATGCCCCCTATCCGGACCACTGATATCCGCGTCTTTCGCGTAATCCGGAATTTCGGGATCGAGCGTGTCCACGACGGAAACTGCATCGGCATCTTTTCGGACGGAAGAATCGGACGAACCGTCGGCGGAAAAAGCATTCAGGATTTCCGTGCTCTCCGTCGCCGGAAGCGCACGGTAGCGCGGCGTTCCCGCCGCACCGTTTTCAGCAATGGGAATCGAAACGGTGCGTCCGGAAGCACACGGAATCGTCGCGCGATTGTTCGGGGCGATGGAAACTTCGCCTTCCGCGACAGATGTCACCACGTAAGAGCCATCGTCGGAAACCGTGAACGTCGTTCCCTTGACGTGAATGTAGCCGACGCGGGTTTTAACAGAAAGCTTGGAGCTGGGCAGAAGCTTCGCAACCTTGAACGCCGCCTTGCCTTTGACGAGGCTGATCGTCGTGCGGGAACCGGACGTCGCTTCCGGTTCCGCGGAGAACGAAGCGAAATCCTGCCCTTCGACCGCAGACGGGTCGTTCTGCTGGAACTGAGAAACATCAATCGTCGTATTCGGCTCGAGCAGAATCACCGTGCCGTTCCCGAGAACGATTTTCGCGTTGGACTCGCTGGAGGTCGAAACCGTCGTGTTCTCCTGGAGAACGTCGCCAACGACAAGCTGCTTCTTTGCGCCGTCCGCCGTCGCGACGACGACGGTTCCGTCGGCTGCGCCGACCTGGATCTTACCGGGAGCCGCCGCAAAAGCGAACCCCGACACAAAAACAAGGGCGAGAATGGAAATAAGCTTCATCAATTTCATAGTGTTTTTTCTTTGGTTTTGTTAAAACTTTCCTAGATTATCCCTGCCTCTGAGGAGTTTTTCAAGTCCAATTTGCAATTTTTATCCGAGATTGTAGCTCCCGCATTTTTTCTCAACCGGAAAACGCGCCAGCTCGGCATATTTCGGCAAGCCGTTTTCGTAAGACAGTTTCGGCTCGCCGTGAATCAGAGGGAGCGCGTATTTAGCGAACTGATAGCCGACCGCCATGCCGTTTTCGCTGATCCACGCCGACGGGAACACTTTTTCGCAATTGGCGATCCCGTCGAGTTCGGAAAACTCCATTCGCACGGAATAGTGTTCCCGCTCTTCGCGGACGATCACGACCATCTTGCCGGTTTCGCCAGCGACGGCGGCTTTCACAGCGGCGGCTCCGGCGTCGAACGCTTCCTTCACGTCCGTGAGCGAACCGCAATGCGCCGCCGTGCGCTGGACATGACCGAGACGGCAGCAGCGCGTCTTCACGCCGGAAAACGTTTCCTCGACAAGTCCTTTCAGATATTCGCAGACGCCGCCGAGCGCGGGATGCCCGAAAGCGTCCACGCCCGTTCCCGCGCCGAGAAAATTCCCCACTGCGTCCTTCAGCCCTTCCGCCGCGACGACGAGGCAGTGCGGCTGCTGCGTCAGCGTCGCGCGAACGTGCTCGACGAACACGTCGGGATTGAACGGCGTTTCCGGCAGAAGCACGATGTGCGGCGCGTCCGAGGAAACGCCCTTGCGCTTTGCCAAAGACGCGCCGGCGGCGATCCAGCCTGCGCCGCGTCCCATGACCTCGACGATGGTTACAAGATTCCCGCGCCCGAGCGACGCGCTGTCGAACGCGAGTTCCCGCACCGTCGTCGCGATGTATTTGATCGTGCTGCCGTAGCCCGGGCAGTGATCCGTCACGGGAAGGTCGTTGTCGATCGTCTTCGGCACGCCGATCACGCGGATTTCGTAGCCCTGCGACGCGCAGTAATCGGCGATCTGCTTGGACGAATCCTGAGAATCGTTCCCACCGATGTAATGAAAATAGCGAATGTCGTGCGCCTTGAAGACTTCGAGAATCCTCGCGAAATCTTCCGCCTTGCGCAATTTGTAGCGGCAGCTTCCGAGAGCCGCGCCCGGCGTCGTGTTCAGCAGGCGCACGGTCTGCTGCGATTCCGCCGCGAGATCGACGAAGTTTTCGCAGAGAATGCCTTCCACGCCGTTCACCGCGCCGTAAATTTCCCCGATTTCGTCTTCGAACTGAAGTGCCGCCGAAATCACGCCGGCGAGACTCGCGTTAATGACGGGCGTCGGTCCGCCGCTCTGCGCGACGAGCAGATTGCCTCTCAAAATGTCTTTCGTGTTTTCCATTGCCAAATTTTTTTTAGAAAAAGAATGATATAACAATTAACGGCGTTCCCGCAAGGCGGAGCAAATCAAAAAAAACGCGCGGCGATGAAAACGCAACGGGAACGCGCTCAGAATTTTTTCCGTAGGTGCGCCGGAGGAATGTTCATCATACTCCGGTATTTCGCGATCGTGCGGCGGGCGATTTTGATTCCGCGCGCGGCAAGCTCCGCGACGAGTTTTTCGTCGCTGAACGGCTTCTGCGGCGATTCCGCGTCGAGAATTTTTCTCAGCACTTCACGCACGCCCGCGTTGGCGAGCGCGTCGCCGTCGTCCGTCGTCAATCCCGCGTTGAAAAAGCGGCGCAGCTCCACAACGCCGTGCGGCGTTCCCGCGTATTTGTTCGCGACGGCGCGGGAAACCGTCGTCTCGTGAACGCCGATTTCCGCCGCGACGGACGCCATCGTCATCGGACGCAACATCGCGGGACCGCCTTCCAGAAATTCCCGTTGCGCCGCGACGATGCAGCGCGCGATCTGCTCAATCGTCTTTTGCCGCTGTTCGATTGCGTTGATGAGGAAGCGCCCGGCGCGCATTTTTTCTGAAAAATACGCGCGATCTTTCGTCGGAATTTTTCCCTGCGCGATCAATTCCTTGTAGACGTTGGAAATGCGCAGGCGCGGAATATACGCGTTTTCCAGACGGACGTCCCAGCGTCCGCGCTCCTTGTCGAAAAAGAACGTCACGTCTGGCGCGACTTCCCGATTCTCGTCGTCGGAAAAATCGTCCGCGGGAGCGCGCTTGAGTTTGGCAATTTCCGCAATCGCCGCGCGAAGTTGCGCATCGGAAACGCCGAGCTTGTCCGCGAGAGCCGGAAATTTCCGCGCCAGAAACAATTTGTAATCCTTGTCGAGAATTTTATACGCGAGAGAATCTTCGCGCCCCCGCCGCCGAAGCTGAATGAGAAACGCCTCGCGCAGATCCCGCGCGCCGACGCCCGCCGGCTCGAAAGTCTGAAAAACCGCCAGCGCCTTTTCCATCCGCTCGGCGGGAACGCCCAGAGAATCCGCCAGCGCGCCGACGGGAACGTCCAGAAAACCGCGTTCGTCGATGTTCTGCGCGATCGCGTCGAGCAGCCCGCGCGCAGCGTCGGGCGAGTCGGCAAGAGCGATCTGCGATTCCAGCATCTGCGGAAGCGATTCCCTCTCCTCCAACGTATCGAAAAGAAAATCCCTCCGCTCCGCGTCTTGCCGCGTCCAAGGTTGAAGCGACTCCGAAGCGGGAAACGCCGGCTCCGCCCATTCCTCTTTTTCCGAAAAATCGTCGGGAACGCTTTCTTCCGCGCGCATCGGCAACGCGTCGCTCCCGACGTCGTCTCCAGCGTGCGTTTCATCGCCGCGGGCATCTTCCGGCGGCGGAAGCTCGCGGGAACGTGCCGCGTCGGGAATCTCTTCCAGCAACGGATTTTTCGCCATTTCGTCGGCGATTTCCCGTCCGAGTTCCATCGACGGCACCTGAAGAATTTTCAGCGCGTGCAGAACTTGCGGCGACAGAATCTGCTCCTGCGAAATTTTCTGAAACTGACTGAATCCCAACTCCGGCATGATTTGCTTTTACTATAAGCGTTCCGCGCGCGCAATTCAACCGGCGAAAAAAACCGTTTCCACAATTCGAAAAAAAAACGGGCGGCGCGCGAAG
>CAZWIK010000023.1:0-26505 GCA_964633895.1 uncultured Enterobacteriaceae bacterium
CGCTTGCGAAAGCAAGCGCACGTGTAATCGCAATTGCCAAACTCGCGGGCGGCGGACGGCGACGGTTGTCGGATTCGAAGCGCTCGGCGCGCTCCGCGACATGGCGGCGCGAAAAGTTCGCAATCGACTTGCGGGACGGAATTTGAGAAATTGGCGGGAACGGAGAAATTTTTTATGTCAGCAAAGCAGAAAGAGATCCCGCGCAGCGTCGCGATCGTGGGGCGTCCGAACGTCGGGAAAAGCCGTTTGTTCAATCGCCTTGTCGGTCGGCGCGTTTCGATCGTGCACGACATGCCTGGTGTGACGCGCGACCTAGTCACGGAGCGCGTTCCCGTGGACGATTATCTGCTCATGGACACGGGCGGGATCGGGCTTTTCACGGAAGAGTCGACGCCGAAAGTCATCGCCGACGCGGTCGAAGAGCAGGTTTTGTTCGCGATTCAGGCGGCGGAACTGGTCATTCTCGTCACGGACGTTTCGCAGGGCTGCACGCCGCTTGACCACGAAATCGCCGTGCGCCTGCGCAGTTTCGGAAAAAAAGTGCTGCTCGCCGTGAACAAAGTCGACAACGAAGAGCGGCACATGGAGCAGGGCGAATTTTTCGCGCTCGGATTCGGCGCGCCGATTCTGATTTCCGCCGAGCACAATCGCGGGATCGAATTTCTAAAACGGAAAATTCTGGAAGAAATCGGCTTCGCGGAAACGGCGGGCGAGGACGAAAACGGCGACGGCGGGAACGGCGTTTCCTCGCCCGAAAAAAACTCGGCGGGAACGCCGCCTCTTGTCCGCATATGTCTGGTGGGCCGTCCGAACGTCGGCAAAAGTTCGCTCGGGAACGCGCTGGCGAAAAATTCCCGCATGATTGTGAGCGACGTCGCGGGAACGACGCGCGAACCGATTCGTCAGCGCCTCGATTACGTCGACAAAAAGACGGGCGAAACGACGGCGTTCGAGCTGATCGACACGGCGGGCAAACGTGCGAAAAACAAATTCGACACGCTCGAATATTTTTCCGCGCTACGCACGGACGAAGCGATGCGCCGCGCGGACGTGTGCTTCCTCGTCATCGACGCGGCGACGGGCGTGACGCGCCTCGACAAGCAGCTCGCGGGGCAGATCATCGAAACGGGAGCGGGGCTGATCGTCGTCGTGAACAAGTGGGATTTGGCACTGAAACATTTCCGCGCGGGAACGGTCTCCGGCTACGGGAGCGAGGAAGAGTTCCGCCGCACGTTCGCGAAAGCGGTCAACCGCGAACTGTTTTTTCTGCCCGGCTCGACGGTGCTTTTCACGTCCGCGCACGAAGGGCTGCGCGTCGAGACGATGCTCAAGGAAGCTCGCGCGCTTTACGCGCGGATGAACGTGCAGATTCCGACGGGACAGCTCAACCGCGTCATTCACGGCGTGATGGAAACGAATCCGCCGAAAATGGTCAGCGGTCGCCGCTTCAAATGCTACTACGCCGTGCAGACGGGCAACAAACCGCTGCGCGTGCGCCTGTTCTGCAATTCCGAAGAAAAAATCGACGAAACCTACGAACGCTTTTTACTGTCGAAATTTTATGCGGCGTTTGAGCTCGGCGGCGTTCCCGTGAAGTTCGATTTCGTCGGCAAGCCGAAGCAGGAGCGCACGTTTTTCATGGCGCAGCAGACGGAAACCGTCGGCGGCGTTTCGACGGCGAAGACGCGCGGCAATTCCCGCATCGTTCCCCCTCGAGGAAAGGCGCCGCGGGAACGCGAAGCGGTATCGGGAAAACACATCGTGCGCCGGTCGAAGACGTCTTGATACCAAGACCGAAAGCAAATAAATTATCCGTCCGAATAGGATTGCGATGTTTGATTTCGTTAAGAGGAAAACGAAAGCTCCCAAAAACTCGTCTCGTATATAAAATTTCTTTGACGATGAAAAAGTATTTTGAGGAAGAGAGCGCGCGGTTCGCGGCGCTGCTGGAAAAGCTGGACGGAAAGCGCGTCGCGGTGCTCGGGCACGTGCGACCGGACGGGGACTGCATCGGAGCGCAGCTCGCGCTGTGCCGGATTCTGCGTTCCCGCGGGATCGACGCCGTGTGCGTGAATCATCACCATGTGCCGTATAATTTGAAAAATTTCGTGCGCGACACGCCGTTTTTTCATGAAGACGAATTTGAAAACGACGGGCGAATCGCCGTCGCCGTCGATTGCGGCAACCTTTCCCGCCTCGGAAAATCCCTGCTCGAAAAAGCGTTCCCGCAGGGCATTTTTGCGGCAATCGATCATCACGAGACGAACGAATTTTTCGCTTCGGAAGAAAACATCGTGATCCCGCGCGCGGCGGCGACCTGCCACATTCTCGCGGCGTTCTGCTTCGACTGCGGAATCGAGGTCGACGCGGCGCTCGCGGAGGCGTTTTACGTCGGAATCGCGACGGACACGGGACAGTTTCAGTATTCCGCGACGAGCGCGGACGTAATGGAAATCGCGGCGCGGCTCGTCCGCGCGGGAGCGGATCCAGCGGGCGTTTCGCACGAACTCTACGAGCAGGAAAAATTTTCTAAACTCGAACTGTTGCAGCGTTATCTGGCGACGGCGACATTGCTCGCCGACGGGCAGGTCGCGCTCGCGTGGATTCCAAAAGACGCGTTCGCGGCGACGGGAACGACGCGCGAGGACGCGGAAAATTTCGTCAATTATCTGCGCAACATCGCGGGCGTGAAAATCGCGTGTCAGCTCGAACAGTCGCACACCGGCGTGAAGGGCAGCCTCCGCGCGTCGGTCGACGAAATGCGCGTCGATCTGCTCGCGCAGAAACTCAACGGCGGCGGGCATATTCGCGCGGCGGGCTTCAACCTCGACGGCGCGGATCTGGACCGAGACCGAGAGAAGATCGTCGGCGTGATTCTCGCGCACCTGCGGGAACGCGCGTTCCCGCGGTGAACCCGCGGCGGGAGCGTTCCCGCGCGCGGCCCGTTTTATTTCTTTAAACGCCGGGCGTTCCCGCGTAAAATGTCCGCCGTTTCACATTTTTTTTAACGATGCAGATTTTTCCGATCGGACAAAAGAAAAAGCTTCGGGAATCGCCGCAAAAAAAGCGTCGGTTCTCGCCGCTTCGCTATGCCCGCGCCTTTCTCGGCATTTGCGCGTTCATCTTGTTCGTCGCGTTCGTCGCGTTCTGGGGCAGACCGCCGCACACGCCGATAATTTTTAACGGAATGCAGATTACGTTCCGCTTCGACGCGCCGTTCGATTTTTCTTACGAGAGCGCAGTGCGCAAACGCGTGAAAGAAGAAGAGGCGCTCTACAACGTCTTTCCCGTGTATCGTCCGGACATGACGCAAATCGACCGCGTGCTCGAAAAATACGACGCGGTTTCGGAAAAAATCGCCGAGGATTTCGATTCGATTTCGGAAATGACCGACCGCACGGCGCGGATGAACGCCATTCTCGAAATTTTCGAAGAAAAGAAAATCGCCGACGGCGATCCCGGGCTAAAAGGCATTCTGAACCGCACGGCGATGGACATCGCGCAGCTGATCGACACCTGCGAGACGGCGGAGCGCTATCGGTTGCTTTCGTCGGAGTGCGGAAAGCTTTTCCGCAGGCTCGCGGTCAACGGGATCGTGGAGGAGCGGGATTCGGGAAAATACGCCGCGTTTCTCAAAGGCGACGGAATGACGGTTTCGGATTTCCGGAAAAAGTTTTCGGAAGAACTCGACGTGCTTTTCTGGCGGAAAGTTTTCAGCGGGTTGCCGGTCGATCGACTGTTTCAGACGATTCCCGTGGTCGTCGATCTGTTTTCCCCGCTGATTCGCGAGAACATCGTTTACGACGCGGACGCGACGAAAAAGCAGAAAGACGCGGCTGTGGCGGCGGTCGCTCCCGTCGTGATCCGCGTTGCGGAGGGGACGCCGCTGCTCTTGCCCGGAATGCGCGTGGATGAGGAAACTTTGGAGCGCTGGCGGGAATACCGTATCGCGCAGTCAGAGCATGAAGGGCAACGCTACGGCGTTTCGATTTCGTTTTTGTCGAATCTGCTCTACGTGTTCTGCGTCGTCGTCATCGCGATAATTTATCGCGCGCTTCTCATTCCCGCGGGCGGAAAACCGATGCAGCGCCGTTTTCTGTTTTCCGGCGTGATGTCGGTGATAAACATTCTGCTGATCCGCGTCATTCTGGATCTGACGGAATCGGGCGCGGCGGCGGACGCGCTGGGGGCGCAGAGCGACGCGCTCGTCTGGCTGTCGTCGCCCGCCGTCGTCGCGATTTCCGTCGCGGCGATCGCGGGAGCGCCGCTCGGCGTGCTCTCGTCGATTTTCGTCGGCGCGATTTCGTCGCTGATGCTCGGCGGGAACGTTCAGATTCTGATGATGGTGTCCGTGTCGTCGCTGATCGCCGTCTGGGTCGCGCGCGACGCGAAAAAACGCTCCACGCTCGTTCGCGCGGGATTTTATTCGGGGCTGGCGATGGCGATCACGGCGCTCTGCATCGGTCGCTATGCGGAAACCGCCTGGTGGCAGATCGGTCTGCACACGCTTTCCTCGATTCTCATCGGCTTGTTCTACGGTATCATTTCCGCGGGGCTGCTCAGTGTTCTCGAAGGCGTTTTCCGCGCGAGAACGAACATCACGTTCATCGAGCTTGCGGACTTCAATCATCCGCTCCTGCGCAAGCTCCAGCTCGTCGCGCCGGGAACGTTCCACCATTGCGTCATGGTCGCGAACTACGCGGAACAGGCGGCGCATGAGGTCGGCGCGAACACGGCACTCTGCCGCTGCGCCGCGCTTTTTCACGATATCGGAAAAACGCTGAAGCCCGAATATTTCACGGAAAATCAAGGCGGCGGGCGAAATCCGCACGACGATATCACGCCGCAGATGTCCGCGCTCATCATCAGAAGCCACGTGCGCGACGGCGCGGAACTCGCCGTCGAATATCATCTGCCGGAACGCGTCCGCGACATCATCGAACAGCACCACGGAACGAGCCTCGTCGGTTATTTTCTGAAAAAAGCGAAGGACCTCGCCGCCGTTCAGAGCGACGACGGCGATCCCGCCGGGAAGGTGTCCGAATCGGCTTTCCGCTACGACGGTCCGCGCCCGCGTTCGCTGGAAGCCGCGATCGTGATGATGTGCGACGTCGTCGAAGCCGCGTCGCGTTCCCTGAAAAAAATCACGCCGCAGTCAGTGGAAGACCTCGTCGCTTCGCTGATTCGTTCGCGCATTCAGGACGGCGAGCTTGACGAATGCCCGATAACGCTCGCGCAGGTTTCCGCGATTCGCCGCAGTCTCGTGGCGTCCGTGCTTTCGACGTTCCATTCCCGCATCGAATATCCGAAAGAGGCGGGCGGCGTTACCGCGGAAGATTCTCCGCTCGAAAAACGACCGCGCGTCCGAATCGTCAGAAAGGACGTCTGAAAAACGATGCGCGGGATCGACGTTTTTTGCGGGCGCGACGGATTTTTCGTCGAGGAGGAGGAAATTGCCGCCGTCGTCGCCTGCCTGCGGGAACGCGCACCGTGGGCGTTTCCCGCGGGAACGCTTTCCGTCGCGTTTCTCGGCGACGAGGAAATCTGCCGAATGCACGAAGAATTTCTCGGCGATCCGTCGAAGACCGACGTGATCACGTTCCCGGGCGACGAGGTGTTTTCCGCGCCGCGGGAACGCTCTGCGGCGGAAACGTCGCCGGCGGCGGATGACGATGCGTTCGCGGGCGAAATCTGCGTCTGCGTCGATCAGGCTCTGCGCATGGCGCGCGAGCTGAAAACGACGCCCGCCGACGAGCTGTTGCTCTACCTCGTTCACGGCTGGCTCCATCTCGCCGGCTTGGACGACATCGACGAAGCCGACCGCAGGGCGATGCGCGCCGCGGAAGCACTTTCTCTCGATCTGCTTCGCGCGCAGAATCTCGCGCCGCTGAAAACCGCCGCGTTCCCGCAATGAAATGAAATTCGACGCGCAGAAATTTTCCGAAACGGCGGAAATCAAGAAGGGCGGCGGGACGCGCCGTTTCTTCCGCGCAGATTTTCGCGGCGTTCCCGCCGTTTTTTGCTTTTACGACGACGCGAAAGAGGAAAACCGCTACTACGCGGGAATCGCGAAATTTCTGAAAAAAATCGGCGTTCCCGCGCCGGAGATTTTGCTCGATTCGCCGGAGGAAAAACTGCTCGTGATGGAAGACCTCGGCGCGGTCGATTTGTGGACGCTGCGGCGCGACGGTTCGCCGGAATGCGCCCGCGCGTATCGCTCCGCGCTCGCGGGCCTCTCCGTTCTGCATCGCCGCGGCGCGGAAAATCTCGACGCGGGAACGCCCGTCATGCGCGACGGATTCAATCGCGATTACTACAAGTGGGAACGCGATTATTTTTTGAAAAACGCGCTCGACGAAGGGCTGAAAATTCCGCTTTCCGCACGGGAACGCACCGAGCTGGAAGCCGAACTTTCCGCGCTCGCGGAAACGCTGCTCGCGCTCCCGCGCCAGCTCGTTCACCGCGATTGTCAGTCGCAGAACATTTTGTGGAAAAACGCGCGCGCGCATTTCATCGATTTTCAGGGAATGCGTTTCGGCACGGGCTGGTATGACGTCGCGTCGCTGTTGTTCGATCCCTACGTCGAAATTCCCGCCGAAGAACGCCGCGCGCTTTTTGAATTTTACTGCGGCGAAACGGGCGTTCCCGCGGACGCCGCCGCGGAGAAAAATTTTCGCCTCGCCGCCGCCCAACGGCTGATGCAGGCACTCGGCGCGTATTTTTTTCTTTCCGCGAAAATGGGCAAACCTCGGTTCCGCGTCCACGCGCTTCCCGCGCTGGAAAATCTCGTCGAAGTTTCCGCGGGAACGCTTCCGAAACTTCATGCGCTCGCGGAAAAAATGCTCGTGCGGGAACGCGAAGCTTCCGCCGCATTGGAAAAACATTTCAACCAGAACGACAAACTATGATCATTAGACCCGACAACCGAAGCGCAGACCAGCTTCGACCGATTTCTTTTCAACCCGGCATCGCGCCGAACGCCGCAGGTTCCGTGCTCGCCTGCTTCGGGAACACCCGCGTCATCTGCGCGGCGACGCTCGAGGAAAAGGTGCCTTCGTGGATGCGCGCGCAAGGCGTGAGGGGCGGCTGGCTCACGGCGGAATATTCGCTGCTCCCGTATTCGACGCTCGACCGCAAGACGCGGGACATTTCCAGAGGAAAACTCGACGGGCGCACCGTCGAAATTCAGCGCCTCATCGGACGCGCGCTCCGCGCTGTCGTCAATCTGGAAAAGCTCGAAGGCATGACGCTTTGGATCGACTGCGACGTGCTTCAAGCCGACGGCGGAACGCGCACGGCGGCGATTTCCGGCGCTTACATCGCCGCAAAGACGGCGGTGAAAAAATTCATCGCCGCGGGAACGCTCACCGAAGATCCGTTCGTCGATTCCGTCGCCGCAATCAGCGTCGGCATTTATCAGGAGACGCCGATTCTCGACCTCTGCTACGTCGAGGACAAGGACGCCGCCGTGGACGCGAACGTCGTGATGACGGGAACGGGACGCTTCGTCGAGCTGCAGTCGTCCGGCGAAGAAGCGACGTTTTCTCCGGACGAACTCGCCGCGATGATCGCGCTCGGCAAAAAAGGCATCGCGGAAATTTCGGCGATTCAGGCGCGCGTTCTCGCGTGACGCGGGAACGCGGTTGACCTTGAAGCGGAATCGGATATTTTTCTCGGGCAGATTTTTTCCTTAGATTTTAACAATCAGACAATCAACGAAAGACTTACCGTGTCCATACGCAACGACATTAAAAAAGTGATGATTATCGGCTCTGGTCCGATCGTGATCGGGCAGGCGTGCGAGTTCGACTACTCGGGAACGCAGGCGTGCAAGGCGCTCCGCGAATGCGGCTACGAAATCGTTCTCGTGAACTCGAATCCGGCGACGATCATGACCGATCCCGCGGTCGCCGACGTCACCTACATCGAGCCGCTCAACGAAGCGCGTCTCGAACAGATCATCGCCAAGGAGCGTCCGGACGCGCTTCTGCCGAATCTCGGCGGACAAACGGGGCTGAATCTCGCGATTGAGCTGAACAAAAAAGGCGTTCTGGACAAATACGGCGTGAAGGTCATCGGCGTGAATCTCGACGCGATCGAGCGCGGCGAGGACCGCCTGATTTTCAAGGAAACGATGGCGAAAATCGGCATCGAAATGCCGCGTAGCGACATCGCCTACACGCTGGACGAAGCCGTGAAGATTTCCGAACGCCTCGGGTTCCCGCTGGTCGTGCGTCCCGCTTACACGATGGGCGGCGCGGGCGGCGGACTCGTCTACAACATGGACGAGCTGAAGACGATCGTTTCCCGCGGTCTGCAGGCGTCGATGACGCACCAGTGTCTGATCGAAGAATCGATTCTCGGCTGGGAAGAACTGGAAGTCGAAGTCGTGCGCGACGCGACGGGAGCGCTGATTTCCGTTTGCTTCATCGAAAACGTCGATCCCGTCGGCGTTCACACGGGCGATAGCTTCTGCACGGCGCCGATGATGACCGTTCCCGCGTCGGTACAAGAAGATTTGCAGAAAAAAGCGTGGAAAGTCATCGACACGATCGGCGTGATCGGCGGCACGAACGTGCAGTTCGCGCGCAATCCGAAGAACGGTCGCGTCGTCATCATCGAAATCAATCCGCGCACGTCGCGTTCCTCCGCACTCGCGTCCAAGGCGACGGGCTTCCCGATCGCGCTGATTTCCGCAAAGCTCGCAAGCGGAATGACGCTTTCCGAAATTCCGTATTGGCGCGACGGCACGCTCGACAAATACACGCCGTCCGGCGATTACGTCGTCGTCAAATTCGCGCGCTGGGCGTTCGAAAAATTCAAGGGTGTGCAGGACAAGCTCGGCACGCAGATGAAGGCCGTCGGCGAAGTGATGAGCATCGGCAAAAATTACAAGGAAGCGTTCCAGAAAGCGATTCGTTCGCTCGAAAACGGACGCATGGGCTTGGGCTTCGCGAAAGATTTCAACGCCAAAACGAAGGACGAACTGCTCGCGCTGCTTCAGGACGCGACGAGCGAGCGGCATTTCCTCATCTACGAAGCGTTGCGCAAGGGCGCGACGGTCGAGGAAGTGCAGGCGAAAACGCTGATGCACCGCTGGTTCATCGAGCAGTCGCGGGAACTCGTCGAACTCGAAGAAAAATTGCTTGCGCGCAAGGGAAGCGTTCCCGAGGACGCACTTCTGATTCAAGCGAAGAAAGACGGCTTCGCGGACGCGTATCTGGCGAAGATTCTCGGCGTTCCCGAAAAGGCGATCCGCGAAAAGCGCATCGCGCTCGGCGTCGTCGAACGCTGGGAAGCCGTTCCCGTGAGCGGCGTCGAAAACGCGTGCTATTATTATTCCACCTACGCGGACAGCGTTCCCGTGACGACGCTTCCCGCGGGAACGCGGAAAAAAGTCATGGTGCTCGGCGGCGGTCCCAACCGCATCGGGCAGGGCATCGAGTTCGACTACTGCTGCTGCCACGCGGCGATGGCGTTGCGCAGCCTCGGCTACAAGACGATCATGGTCAACTGCAATCCGGAAACGGTTTCGACCGACTACGATACGTCCGACAAACTTTATTTCGAGCCGCTCACGCTCGAAGACGTTCTCGCGATTTACGAACACGAAAAGCCGGAAGGCGTGATCGTGCAGTTCGGCGGGCAGACACCGCTGAATCTCGCACGGAAACTCGCGGAAAACGGCGTGAAAATTCTCGGAACGAGCATCGACACGATCGACACGGCAGAAGACCGCGATTTGTTCCGAAAGATGATGGCGAAGCTCGGCATTCCGATGCCGGAAGCGGGAATGGCGACCGACATTGGGCAGGCACTCGAAATCGCGCACGGCGTCGGCTATCCCGTAATGATTCGCCCGTCGTTCGTCCTCGGCGGACGCGGAATGGAAGTCGTTTACGACGACGACTCCCTGCGGGAATACGTCAGCAAGGCGATCGGCGTCACGGAAGACGCGCCGCTGCTCATCGACCGTTTTCTGCAGAACGCGCTCGAATGCGAATGCGACGCACTCTGCGACGGGAACGACGTTTTCATTCCCTCCGTCATGGAACATATCGAGCTTGCCGGCATTCACTCCGGCGACTCCGCCTGCGTGATTCCGCCGGTTCACATTCCCGCGAAACAATACGCGGACATCGTGGACTACACGCGGAAAATCGCGCGCGAGCTGAAAGTCGTCGGCTTGATGAACATGCAGTACGCCATCGAAAACGGAAAAGTCTACGTGATCGAGGCGAACCCGCGCGCGTCGCGCACCGTGCCGCTCGTGTCCAAAGTCTGCAACATTCATATGGCGGGAGCGGCGACCGAGCTGATGATGGGCAAAAAGCTCTGCGAGCTCAATTTGAAGCCTTTCGTCGCGGGAACGCACTACGGCGTGAAAGAAGCCGTGCTGCCGTTCGACAAGTTCCCGGAAGTCGATCCCGTGCTCGGTCCGGAAATGCGCTCGACGGGCGAAGTTCTCGGCATCGCGCCGGATTTCGGAATCGCGTTCTTCAAGGCTCAAGAAGCCGCGGGAACGCTGCTGCCGCTCGGCGGGAACGTGCTCGTTACCATCGCCGAGAAAAACGCGCAGGCACTCGAAATCGGGCGCGGCTTCGTCTCGCTCGGCTTCAAAATCAAGGCGACGGCGGGAACGTTCGATTTTTATTCCAAAAACGGCATTCCCTGCGAACTGATCAAAAAACAGCACGAGGGACGTCCGAACATCGTGGACGGCATCGTGAACCGCGAAATCGCGCTCATCGTGAACACGCCGGTCGGCAAACGTTCGCTGATCGACGATTCCTACATCCGCAAAAACGCGATCAAGCTCCGGATTCCGTATTTCACGACGCTCGCCGCCGCGTCCGCCGTCGTGCAAGGAATTGCCGCCGTCAAATCGGGAAAAGTGGACGTCGAGTCGCTTCAGTCGCATCACGCGAAACTGAAATGATTTTTTCAAAATTCGTTGAAGTTCGGCGTTCCCGTGAAGCGATTCGCGCGGAACGCTTTTTTTTGCGCGCGCGGGAACGGCGGAAAGGCAAAATTGCAATGGCGCCCGAGCGGTTTCGCGCCGAGCGTCTGTGTCCCGCGCAGCAACGCGAAACGGCGTTCCCTTGCGCGGGAACGCCGTCCTCCGTTTCTCTCCGCCGCCGCGCCTTATGCCGCGCGGAACGCTTTCTGTTTGCCGAGGTAAAACGCTTCGATGTTCGGCGGGATGATCTTCGGCTTGTCCGCGAAGCATTCGCTGACGGCGGCTTCGACGACGAGGGAAAAATCTTTCGCGTCCTCCGGCGTGAGGAAAAGATCTTCCATCATTTTCGCGAACGCGCCGAGAATCAGCGAGTTCCCGTAGCGCGTGCTGCCGAGTTCGACCGCCGCCTGCGCCGCGGGAACGCCGTAGGCGATCTGCGTTTTTCCTATCGCGGGAAGCGTGATGCTCGACGAGTCGAAGATGATGATGCCCGTCGGTTTGAGCTGCGGCAGGTATTTGTCGAGCGAGGGCTGATTCAGCGCGATGAGCATGTTCGCATTGCTGTCCACGACCGGCGAAGCGATTTCGCTGCGGGACGCAACGACGGAACAGTCCGCCGTGCCGCCGCGCATTTCCGGACCGTAGGTCGGCAGGTAAGTTACGTTGAAGTTCCGCAGGCGTCCCATGTGCGCGATGATGTAAGCGAGCGAAAGCACGCCTTGCCCGCCGGATCCGGCGACTTTGATTCGGCGCTCCTTGTCGAAAATCGCGGATTTATTGCGGAAATCCGCGCGCAGCGAGCTTTGCGAAATGTCGTTTTCCTGCGGGAACAGCACCGCCTTGACTTTTTCCGTGTCGTAAACGGGAACGCGGTGTTCCACGGGAACGCTCTCGTCGGAAATGTCCTTGAATTTGCCGAGCGGGAAAATTTTCGTCATCTGCTCGTCGATGAACTTCGTGATGCCGGCGGCGTCTTTTTTCAGACCGACGGGGCAGGGCGAAAGCACTTCGACAAACGAGAGTCCCTTGCGCGCGATCGTGTTCTGAATCGCTTTGCGGATCGCCGCGCGCGCCTTCATGATTTCTTTCGGCGTGCTGAGCGCGACGCGCTCGACGTAAACGGGATTCGGCTGAGCGGCGACGATTTCCGAAATGCGGAACGGAATGCCGTCTTCCACGGCGTTGCGTCCGTTCGGCGTCGTCGAGGTTTTTTGTCCGACGAGCGTCGTCGGCGCCATTTGCCCGCCGGTCATGCCGTAAATCGCGTTGTTCACGAAAATATAGCAGAGGTTTTCGCCGCGGTTGACGGTGTGGATAAATTCGTTGAAGCCAATCGCCGCGAGGTCGCCGTCACCTTGATAAGAAATGACGACGCTGTCCTTGTGCGCGCGGGAAAGCCCGGTCGCGACGGCGGGAGCGCGGCCGTGCGGTGTGGAAATGCCAAAACAGTCCATGTAATAATAGCCGAAGACGGCGCAGCCGACGGGCGAGATGAACGTCGCGCGGTCCTTGATGCCAAAGTCGGCGATCGCTTCCGCGATGATTTTGTGCAACACGCCGTGACCGCAACCCGGACAGTAGTGCATGTTGTGCCGAAGCGTTTTCGGACGCTTGTCGAATTCTTCGAAAAATCCTTTCGGACGGTCTTTGATGATGCGGAATTCCTTCATGACTTTTTTCCTTTGCGTTCCCGCGTTTTTTTTCAGACGAGTTTTTTGACGCCGGTGACGAGTTCTTCGACGGAAATCAGCTTTCCGCCGACGCGGTGAATCAGCTCGACGGGACGTCGGCACTCGATCGCGAGTTTCACGTCTTCGATCATTTGTCCGCCGCTGAGTTCGACGCTGACGAATTTTTTCGCGGCGGGAACGAGCGCGTTCAGCGCGTTCTTCGGGAACGGGAACAGAAGCTTCGGGCGGACGAGTCCCGCCTTGATGCCAATTCGGCGAAGTTCGTCCACGGCGTTTTTCGCGAGGCGCGACATGATGCCGTAGGCGACGAGCACGATTTCCGCGCCGTCGGTTTTCCAAAGCTCGGCGTCCTGATCCGCCGCTTCCATTTCGCGGTATTTCGCGAGCAACGCCTCGTTCTTTTTTTCGAGTTCGGCGGCTTCGAGGTAAATCGACGTGAAGTGGTTTGTGCGGGCGTTCCCGGGCGAGAGCGTGTAGGGCGCGGGAGCGGGTTTTTCGAGCGGTTCCGGAAGCGTGACGGATTCCATCATCTGCCCGATCATGCCGTCCGTCAGAATGTAGACCGGCGTGCGGTATTTTTCAGCGAGGTCGAACGCCTTGAACGCCATTTCGCACATTTCCTGCGCGCTCGCGGGAGCGAGAACGGGACAGCGGTAGCCGCCGTGTCCGCCGCCTTTTACGATCTGAAAATAATCGCTCTGCTCGACGCTGATGTTCCCGATGCCGGGACCGCTGCGCATGATGTCGGCGACGACGCAGGGAATTTCCATTCCCGCGAGATACGACACGGATTCCTGCATGAGGCTGATGCCGAGCCCGCTGCTCGCTGTCATCGCGCGTTGTCCGGCGGCGGCGGCGCCCATGACCATGTTGATCGAGCCGATTTCGCTTTCCGCCTGAATGAAGACGCGCCCGAGTTCCGGAAATTTTTTCGCCGCGCATTCGATGAGTTCGCCGGCGGGCGTGATCGGGTAGCCGAAATACGCGTCGCAACCGGCGAGCAACGCGCCGTAAACGAGAGCTTCGTTCCCGCAAAGCAAAAGACTTTTTGAGCTCATTCTTCGTCGCTCCTTTCTTCGATAATTGAAATGGCGCCGGGTTCCGGGCACGTGTAGAAACAGAGCGAGCATCCCGTACACGCGCCTTCGTCGGCGACGAAAACGTGCGGCAAACCCATGACGTTCAGCTTCTTGCCGAGCGCGAGAACGCCTTTCGGGCACGCGACGACGCAGCGCTCGCAGCCCTTGCACTCGTCGTTTCTGATTTTTGGAAAATAGCGTTTTTTCATACGAAAATGGAAAGGAAGCGTCGATTCAGTTGTTTTTGCGTGAATTTTTTTTGACGGCGTTCAGACCGGCGAGGGAAAAGCGGAAAACGTGTTCGATGCGCTTTTCGACGTCATACGGGAACGGCTCCGTCTTTTCGATTCGCTGGATTTTTTTCTGCGGAGAAATGCACATCGCGACGATGGAATAGACGGACATCCGCAGATCCTCGTTGGAGACGCCTTCGCCGAGAAATTCGCTCACGACGTGCATGAGATTTTCGCGCAGGCGGAAAATCGTGTTTTCGTGAACGTCTTCCAGCAGTCCCGTCGGCGACGCGATTTCCTGATTCAGGATTCCGCCGTCGAAACACTGCGGATCGGAATAGCGACGCACCGTCGCCGCGATGATTCCGTGAAGCCGTTTGCGCGCGGGGGCGGTTGCGGGAACGCCGCCGTCCGGCGGATATTTCGCGAGTGCCTCGCGGAGACTGTGTTTCCACGCCTCGCGGTAAATCGTTTCCTTGTCGCCGAAATAATAGCTGATCAACGCGCTGTTCACGCCGCTATGTTTCGATATTTCGGCGTTGGACGTCTGCTTGAATCCGTTTTCGGAAAAGAGTCCGGAAGCGGCTCCGAGAATCCGTTTCTTCGTTTCTATGCCGTCGCTGCGCTTCGCCATTTTTAATTTCCTAATTTAATTTTTTAATTAAATTATCCGATTGAACTTCCATGCAGTCAACGCTCTTTTGAACGGCGTGCGTTTTTGTCCGTCCAATCCGCGTTTTTTCCAAAAAAAAGCCGCGGGAACGCGCCGCTTTTCCCGCGTTCCCGCCGAATCGTTTTCCGTGCAAAAAAAAACGCGGAAGGGCGGGAATGCCGCGCCGTCCGCGTCTTTGTCACGGTCTTTTTTTTCAATATTCTTTTTCCGCGTATTCGCCGAAGTGTTCCATCACGTAGTCGAGATCCTTGTCACCGCGCCCGGAAAGGTTGACGAGAATGGATTCCGTCGGGCGTTCCCGCGCGAGCTTCGTCGCGAACGCCACGGCGTGTGCGCTTTCGAGCGCGGGAATGATGCCTTCGAGGCGCGAAAGGCGGAAGAACGCGGAAACCGCTTCGTCGTCGTCGATCTGCTCGGCGCGGACGCGTCCCGTTTCGTGCCAATACGCGTGTTCCGGACCGACGGACGGGTAATCCAGTCCGCTCGCCGCCGAATAAACCGGCGCGGGATCGCCGTTCGCGTCCTTCAGCATGATTGACTTGAAGCCGTGCATGATGCCTTCCGTGCCGTAGGCGAGCGAGCAGGCATGGTCGCCGAGCTTCGCGCCGCGTCCGAGTGGCTCGACACCGAAAATATCGACGGGATCGTCGATGAAGCCGTGGAAAAATCCCGCCGCGTTGGAGCCGCCTCCGACGCACGCGCAGATGCTGTCCGGAAGCTCGCCGGTCATTTCGATGAATTGTTCCCGCGCTTCGATGCCGACGACGCGCTGAAATTCGCGCACCATCAGCGGGAACGGGTGCGGACCGACGACGGAGCCGATGCAGTAGATCGAATTTACGGGATCGGCGAGATACGCTTCGAACGCGGAATCGACGGCTTCCTTCAACGTCTTTTCCCCGCGCGTCACGGAAACGACTTTCGCGCCCAGCACTTTCATGCGCATGACGTTCGGATACTCCTTTTTGATGTCCACTTCGCCCATGTGGATTTCCACGGGAATGCCGAAATACGCTCCCGCCGTGGCGAGTGCGACGCCGTGTTGTCCCGCGCCAGTTTCCGCGATCAGTTTTTTCTTGCCGAGATACTTCGCGAGCAGTGCTTCGCCCATGCAGTGATTCAGCTTGTGCGCTCCCGTGTGGTTTAAGTCCTCGCGCTTGAGATAAATGCGTCCGCCGCCGATGCGTTCCGTCAAATTTTTGCAGTAATAAACCGGCGTCGGGCGTCCCTGAAAATGTTTGCGGATTCCGCGCAGTTCCTGAATGAAATTATGCGAGCGGCAGATCGTGTGATAGGCGTGTTCGATTTCGTCCATCTGCCTTTGCAGTTCCGGCGGAATGTAGGAACCGCCGAATTTTCCGAAAAAGCCTTTTGCGTCGGGCAGTTTTTTGTGAGAGGGGAGCTGATGGTTGTTCATAACTGAAAAAAAATTTTACGGGGCGTCTTTGGTCGGGGAAAGCAAAAATTTCTCCGCGCGCGTTCCCGCACCGACGGAAAGCGGAGCGTCGGATTCGGGAACGACGGCGCATTCGGGCGAGAGCGGCTTCCGCGGCGCGGAAAACGCGCAGCCGAGGCGCGCGAACGCCTTCGCCTGTTCCGCCGAACCGGAGTAGGCGTGAAGAAGAAACGCGGGAATTTTTCCCGAAAATTTGCGCAGGATTTCTTCGGTTTTTCCGAACGCACGCACGCAATGAACCGTCGCGGGAACGCCGAATTCCGCCGCGATTTCAAGCTGTTCCCAAAAGGCTTTTTCCTGCGCCTGAGCGTTCCCGCGGCATTTGTCCAGACCGATTTCGCCGAGGGTCGCGTCGGGCGTTTCCGCGAGGTTTCGGCGCAGCGCGTTTTTCGCTTCGAGCGTCCATTCTTCGGCGAACCACGGGTGAACGCCGAACGCGGGAACGATGTTCTCAGGAAACGTTCTCGCGAGCTTCGCGACGCGCGGAAAATCCGTCGGACGGGCGGAGTTCAGTAGAATTTTCGCGGTCGCGGGAACGCGGATTTCCGCGTCGAGCGCGGGAACGTCCGGCAGGTGCGCGTGCGCGTCCGTGAACTGCGCGAAAAAATTCGGCATTGCGCGGGATCGGAAAAATCAGCGCGCCTCCGCGGCGGCGGGTGGCGGTTCTTCCGCGTTCGCCGCGTCTTCCGGCGCGCCGTCCCAAGCCTGTTCGTCCGTCCACGAGCGATCCGGCGGGAACCAGTTGAGCTCGCGGCAACGCATTCCCGTTTCCGTCTGCGGACAGCGAATGACGATGGATTTGTAAAAACCGTCCGCCGTCTTCGGATCGCGGTAGCGCAACCAGAATCCGGCGGCGCAGAGCAGACGCGCCGTGCGTTCGTCGTTGTTCGGTAGCAGTCCCGCCGCGTTCTGGACGAGCATCGCGGCGCGAAACCGCCGATCGTTGACGAAGCGGGAAATGTCGCGGGATTTGACGCGGGAACGCTCCTCGTCTCCGGCAAGATTTTCGGAAAGGCGCAGACGCAGAATCCGGTTTTCTTCCCATTCGCCTCCGGAAACGTAGGCGGGACCTGCGGCGGCGAGAAACAGCGCGTCCCCGTCGTTGCGCACGATGAGCGCCGCGTCCCAGAATCCGCGCGCGCGTTCTTCGTCGGAAAGATTCGGATTGTAGCCACGTTGAATCGCGGAAACGTAGGCATCGAACGTCGGCAGAAGTTCTTCGGGAAAATAATTGCGGGCTTTCGACCACTGACCTTCGCGGAGCAGACGTCGCGCGAGCGTGTAGCGGATTTCCCGCGCGCATTCCGACGGCGAGTCGATCGTGTTCTCGGAGTCGGACGAGGCGGACTGCGCGGGAAAGTTCTTTTCGACGAAATCCGTCAGCTCGTCCGCGGAAAGCACGTATTCCGCGAAGTAGGCGGAAAGTTCCTCGTCGGAAGCCGCGAGCGCGTCGGCGAGCGCGTTTTTGAATGTTTCCGCGTTCGACGCGCACTGCGCGGGAACGTCGAGCGGCGTTTGCGTTCCCGCCGCTTCGTTTTCCTGAACGGTCGAGCAGGAACACGCGGCGAGCGCGACGGCGGGCAACAGCATTTTCATCAACGGAGCTGACATTTTTCGGAGAGAGAAAATGGGGGAAAAAGGGCGTTCCCGCGACGGCGGCGGCGGGAACGGTCGTTTTTTTTATTCTGCGGCGGGTTCGTCCGATTTTTCTTCCAGCCCGAAGCGGACGAAAACGGAAGTCAGCTGCACGTCAGCGGCGCGCAGTCGTTTTCCGCATTCGGATTCCGGCGAAAAGAGCGTCTGTTTCTGCCGGATTTCGTCGCGCAACGCGGAAAGTTCCCGACTTTCGCCGATCAGGCGCTTGAGAATTGTGTTTACCGCCGCTTCGTCGTTCGAGTTTTCCAGTTTTCGGATTTCCGTCAGCGCCTGTCGCGAAATCGCGTAAATCTGTGAATTGATTTTTTTCTCGAGCGGGAGAATTTCGGTGAAATACGGATATTTCGCGCGGTAGCCGAGCGAGCCGTCCGGATCGGCGTCGAGCACTTCGTTCACGGCTTCGATGTTGGCGAGCTGAACGTCGATCGGGCTCGCCGCCAGCAGTTCGTCAAGGCGGCGGACGCGGGATTCGTCCGCGGGAACGGCGGCGATTGCCTTTTCCGTTTTGTATGCCGGGGAATTTTTCCCGTTTTCCGTCAGTTCGGCGACGGATTTCAGATATTTTTCCGATCCGCCGGGTTCGTAGCCGATCTGCGCGAAGACGACGCCGTCCGCGTCCGCCAAAAGCACGGTCGGGAATCCGAGGATGCGATAGCGCTCGGTGAGCGGGCGGTTCTGTTTCCGCGCGAGTTTCGAAATTCTGGACTCGTCGCGCGGCAGGTCGATGAACACGGGAACGAAATTTTTGGAAATGCCATCGAAAAATCCGTCCTGCGAGAAGACCTCCTGCTCGAGCCGAACGCACCAGCCGCACCAGTCCGAGCCGGAAAAAACGAGAAACAGATCTTTGCCTTCCGCTGCCGCCTGTTTCTTCGCTGCCTCGAAATCGTCCGTCCAGCCTTCCGGCGTGGACGTCGTCGCGGGAACGGCGGCGGCGGACGTTTTGGCGTCGGCGGCGTCGGCTTTTTCCGCGAGCGCGAAAAACGGGGAAACCGCGACGGCGGCGATGATCGCCGAGAACAAAATAACTTTGGTCTTCATGATGATTTTTTTTGTTTGTTTTTTTATGAAAATGTTCGCGAAGGGAGCGGCGCGGGAACGCGGATTCGTTTTCGGAGAACTTCAAGGGAGCGGCGCGGGAACGCGGATTCGTTTTCGGAGAACTTCAAAAATGCGCGCGGGTTGCTCCGGCGTGGCGCGCACCGTCGCCGAGTTCCCGTCGTATTCGATGCCCAGCGGCGCGTCGGCGACAACGATGACGCGCGTTCCCGCGGGAGCGGAAAACGTTCTCGGCGCGTCGATCGTGCAGAACGTGAACAAATCGCCGTCGAAGGCGGCTTCGGTCGTGTTCGCGGGAACGCCGAGTGCGAAGCGTTCGATGCGAAATTCCGTCGGCGCGGAGGACGCGTTGACAAGCCTCACCGCGCGGATTTTTTCCGTTCCCGCGAAGGATTTGTTCAGCTCGCCGCCGGAAAAGCGGGCGTCGAGCGGCCGCCAGTTTTCTTTGTCTTCCGAAATTTCGATTTCGCAGGGATTTTCGTCGGAAATTCCGCCGAGTTTCGCGTGGACGGCGTTCGCGGTCGCGCCCTCGGACAGCGCCAGACCGATGAACTGCCGCGGTTCAAGCCGCACGACTTCGAGAATGCGCCGCAGCACCAGTTCCGTTTCGGCGAAATCCGCCTGCGGTTTGCCGAGCGCGGGAACGTCCGTGAACGCTTCGCCGTCGTCTGTGCCCGCGGTTTCGGCGTTCCCGCCGTCGAATTCCGCGCGGAATTTTTTCCACTCGCCCAAAACGAGTTCGTCCGCGAGCGGCGCGAGCAATTTTGTGCCGACGCGGCAGCCCGTCGCCCACCGCTTGTCGCTCGGGAACGTTTCTTCGTAATGGCGTTCCGTCTGCTCGTCGAAAAACGTTTTCTGCTCAGCGCGTTCCGCGGCGAACTCGGCGAAAGTTTTCGCGCGATATTCGGGTTCTGCGCCCTGATTTTTCGCGGACGCGAGTTTCGTTGCGACCGATAGTTCCTTGGCGAGCGAGCAGAAAGATTTCACCCAAAATTCGATTTCGTGCCAGAGCGCGGGATCGCTCTGCGGGAGCGTTTTTTTCAGAATCAGACCGGAATATGAGATCGGCGAGATTTCACGCGCCAGCGCAGCCAGTGTCTCTTCGCCGAGCGCGCCCGTCGCGCGGTATTCTGCGAGAGCGGCGTCCGCCACCGGCTTAAAATTTTCGGATTCCTCGCGGCGGTAGTTGTGTCCGTTCCCGCCTTGATCGGAATTGTGCTGGGCGAAAACGGACATCGCGCAAGCGAGCTCTTTCTGCGGATAAAGCCGCGGGAACGACGCCTGCCACGAGCTTTCCGAATCGAACGCGCCGATGTTCCACGCCCAGTCCGCGATGCCGAAAAGCCCGATTTTCGAAGCTTCCGGCTTGTCCATCGGGTTCGATGCGAAGCCGGCGAGCTTTCCCGCGTTCGCCGCGTCCAGTCCGTAAACGCGCCCGAGCAGGAGATTCGTGCGGCAGTAGTCGTTGACGGGCCAGTTCCACCAGACGAACGGTTTGCGCCGCCAGTATTTGGAAACGGTTTCGACGGCGTCCGCGGAAATGTCGGCGCAGATGCTCGAACCCGTCCACATGATGTTGATGCCCGCGTCGAGTTTTTCGCCCAGCGTTTTTTTGTAGGCGCTGCCGTGCGTTCCCGCGTAATCGGTTGGGCACATCAGCAGCGGCGCGACGCCGTCTTTCTTTTTGATGAATTCGCGGTTGATGAAATTCAGCATTTCCGCCTGTTTTTCCGCGTTTGCGCCTTCGCCGCCGATGTCGTCGAAAAACACGGCGAACGCGCGGACGCCGAGCGCATACATCGCCTCGAATTTTTTCAGCGCGGCGAGAGCGTCGTCGGGAACGCCGTCTCCGTCGGCGTCGTTCCAACGGATTGTCGCGGCGGGATGCACCGCCCAGAAAAAGTTCACGTGGTTTTCGCGCGCGACGGCGGCGAGGTCGGAAATCTGCTTCGCCTGCGCTTCGGGATAGGGTTTCCGCCAGAGGTCGGAATTGAAGCCGGAATACGGATCGTCTTTCGGTCCGTAAATGTAGGCGTTCATTTTATATTTTCCGTAAAAACGAAGCTGGCTCAGGCGACGTTCGTGTTCCCACGGCTTGCCGTAAAATCCCTCGACCGTCCCGCGGAAAGGAATGTCGGGAAAATCCTCGACGGAGCAGGGCTGGAGTTTTCCGTCGGCTTCGATCATCTGCGCGAGCGTCTGCTGCGCGTAAAAAATGCCGGCCTCGTCGAACGCGCGGATCTCGATCGCGTCGTAGGAAACCGTCAGCGCGTAGGCGCCGGAGACGTCCGGCAGATCCGGCGCGCCTTCGCCGATTTTCGCCGTCACGGAAATTTTCCCAGCGGGAACGATTCCGCGGGAACGCAGCGCGTCCGCGATGACGGGAAAGCTCGCTGCGGATTCCGGTGAAAGCTCTTCCGCGGGAAAGGGCACGCTGCGCGCGACAATGACGCGGTGCGGCCTCGGGTAGACGTCGCGGTCGGGCGAGCCGGCGAACGCGGCGGGAACGCAGAATGCGGACAGCGCGAGCACGGAAAGAAGCGCGGAGGAAGTTTTCATGCCGTTGCGGGGAAAAAAATTGGCGATCCGTTTTTTTTATTCGCCGAGATGCTTGTCGGGAATCAGATAATTTTTCACGTAATCCGTCACGGATTCTTCCAGCGGAACGAGAAATGCGTTCCCGCCGAGGCGCGTCAGCTTGTCGATTTTCGCCTGCGTGAAATACTGATACTGCGCGCGGAGCGATTCCGGCATTTCGATGAATTCGATGTTTTCGGGAACGCCCATCGCCGCGAAAATCGGGCGGACGAGCTCCAGCCACGTCCGCGCCTTGCCTGCGCCGACGTTGACCAGCCCCGTCGCGTTCCCGTTCTGCGCGAGGTGTACGGTAATCGCCGCCGCTTCCTTCGCGCCGAGGAAATCGCGCATTTGGCAACCGTCGGCGTATTCCGGTTTGTAGCTTTTAAAAAGTTTCACGGAGCCGGTTTCGCGGATCTGATGAAACGCGCGGAAGACCATGCTGACCATGTTCGCCTTGTGATTTTCGTTCGGTCCGAAGACGTTGAAATATTTCACGCCCGTGATTTTGTCGAGATAGCCGTTGCGTAGCGCGTGAAGGTCGAAAAGGTGCTTCGAGTAGCCATACATGTTCAGCGGCTTCAGTGGCTCGATCGGCGCTTCGTCGTCCATGCCGTTTTCGCCGTTCCCGTAAGTCGCCGCCGAGGACGCGTAAACGAAGCGCGCGCCGTTTTCGAGTGCCCACGCCGCGAGCTTTTTCGTGTATTCGTAATTGTTGTGAATGAGATACGTGCAGTCTTTTTCCGTCGTCGCCGAGCACGCGCCGAGATGAAAGACGGTGCGGACGTCGCGGAACCGCGCGGGATCGCTTTCGAGCGCGCGGTCGAAATCTTCGTATTCCATGTATTCGGCGAATTTCAGCGGAACGAGATTGCGGTAGCGCAGATCCGTGCCGAGCTTGTCGGTAACGAGAATGTTCGTGTGCCCGAGCGCGTTGAGACGCGCGATGATCGCGCTCCCGATCAGACCGCTCCCGCCCGTGACGAGAATTTTTCCTTGCGAAATGTCATGCATAACGCCCCGAAGTATAAAGCAATCGCCGCAGTTTAGAAAACAGAAATTCCTTCCGCGGGAACGCTTGCTTTTTTCCCGCCGCGGTGAAATGCTTTTCGCCCGTTTTTTTCAAAAAATGAACGAGATCAGAAACATCGCCATCATCGCGCACGTGGACCACGGAAAAACGACGCTCGTCGACAAAATCATGCAGCAGTCGAAAATGTTTCGCGAGAATCAGGAAGTGCACGAATGCTTTCTCGACAGCAACGATCTGGAGCGGGAACGCGGCATCACGATTCTTTCGAAAAACATTTCCGTCAATTTCAAAGGCGTGAAGATCAACGTCATCGACACGCCCGGACACAGCGATTTCGGCGGGCAGGTCGAGCGCGTGCTCAATCTCGCCGACGGCGTGATTCTGCTCGTCGACGCGGCGGAAGGACCGATGCCGCAGACGCGCTTCGTGCTCGACAAGGCGATCCGCCTCGGCTTGAAACCGATCGTCGTCATCAACAAAATCGACAAACCGGACGCGCGCCCGCGCGAGGTCGTCGACGCAGTTTTCGATTTATTCTGCGAACTGAACGCGAGCGAGGATCAACTCGATTTTCCGCTGCTCTACGCGAGCGGACGCGACGGCTGGTGCGTGAAAAATCTCGAGACGGACGCGCGAAATTCGATCGCGCCGTTGCTCGACGCGGTGATCGAAAGCGTTCCCGCGCCGAAAATCGCGGACGGACCGTTGCAGCTTCAGATCGCGACGCTGGATTATTCGGATTACGTCGGGCGAATCGGCATCGGGCGCGTTTCCCGCGGGAACGCGGATTTGTCGAAACCGATCGTCGTCGTCAAACGCGACGGCACGGTGAAATCCGCGCAGATGAAGCAGCTCTTCACGTTCGAGGGCTTGGAGCGCGAGGACCGTTCCCGCGTCGGATGCGGCGACCTCTGCGGCGTCGTCGGCATCGACGATATCGACATTTCGGACACGATCTGCGACGCGGAAACGCCGGAAGCGCTCCCGCCGATCAGCATCGACGAGCCGACGGTTTCCATGGTCTTCCGCGTGAACGATTCGCCGTTTTTCGGACGCGACGGAAAGTTCGTTTCCTCGCGCCACCTGCGTTCCCGCCTTTTCAAGGAGGCGGAGAAGGACGTCGCGCTGCGCGTGAAAGAAGTCGGACGCGGCGGCGAAATGTTCGAAGTCAGCGGGCGCGGCGTGCTACATCTCGCGATTCTGATCGAAACGATGCGGCGCGAAGGCTTCGAACTCGCCGTTTCCCGCCCGAAAGTCATCACGAAAATCATCGACGGCGTGACGTGCGATCCCGTGGAGGAATTGACGATCGACGTTCCCGAAGAATTCGCCGGAAACGTGATTCAACTCGTCGGGCAGCGGCGCGGCGAAATGGTTTCGATGGAAACGCGCGGGAACCGCCAGCTCATCCGTTTTTCAATTCCGACGCGCGGGCTGATCGGACTGCGTTCCCGCGTGCTTACCGCGAGCGCGGGCGAGGCGATCGTGGCGCACCGCTTCGACCGTTACGAGCCGTTCAAAGGCGACATTCCCGCGCGCGTGAACGGCACGATGGTTTCGCTCGGCGAGGGCAAGGCGGTCGCCTACGCGATCGACGCGCTCCAGCTCCGCGGCACGTTTTTCATCGATCCAGGCGAGGAGACCTACGAGGGAATGGTCGTCGGCGAACACTGCAAGGACAACGATCTTCCCGTCAATTTGCAAAAGGGAAAGGAGCTGACGAACATGCGCGCCGCCGGAAGCGACCGGAAAATGAAAATCGCTCCCGCGGTGAAACTTTCGCTCGAGCAGGCACTCGAATACATCACCGATGACGAGCTTGTCGAGGTCACGCCGCATTTTCTGCGAATGCGCAAAATTTATCTCACGCTCGACGAGCGCAAAAAACACGAAAAGGAACTCAAAGAAAACACCGTTCCCGCCGAATGAACCTTCGAATTTTCGGAAAATGGCAGAAGGGGAAAAAATAATTTACACGATGTCGCGCCTCTCGAAGGGATTCGAGAAAAAGCCGATTCTGAAAGACATTTCGCTGTCGTATTTCTACGGCGCGAAAATCGGCGTGCTCGGGCTGAACGGTTCGGGAAAATCCACGTTGCTGAAAATCATGGCGGGAGTGGACACGCAGTTCGAGGGCGACGTTTCCTGCGTTCCCGGCTACACGATCGGCTATCTGGAACAGGAACCCAAGCTCGATCCCGCAAAAACCGTGCGCGAGTGCGTCGAGGAGGGCGTCGCGGAAACGCGGAAACTGCTCGACGATTACGACGAAACTTTCGTCGCGCTCGGCGAAACCGACGACGCCGCCGAGCAGGAAAAAATTCTCGCGCGGCAGGGCGAAATTCAGGAGAAACTCGACGCGCTCGGCGCATGGGATCTCGATTCTCGGATTGAAATGGCGATGGACGCACTGCGCTGTCCCGACGAAAACGCGGTCGCGGGAACGCTTTCCGGCGGCGAAAAACGCCGCGTCGCCCTGTGCCGCCTCCTGCTGAAAGCCCCAGACATTCTGTTGCTCGACGAGCCGACCAATCACCTCGACGCGGAAACGATCGACTGGCTCGAACGCCACCTGCACCAATACAAAGGCACCGTCATCGCCGTCACGCACGACCGCTATTTTCTCGAAAACGTCGCGGGCTGGATTCTGGAAATCGACCGCGGTTTCGGCATTCCGTGGAAAGGCAATTATTCTTCGTGGCTCGCGCAGAAGGAAAAACGCCTCGCCGCCGAGGAAAAAGTCGTTTCCGCGCGGCAAAAGACGATGGAGCGGGAACGCCAGTGGGCGGCAACCTCGCCGAGCGGGCGCTTCGCAAAAAACAAAGCCCGCCTCCGCGCCTACGAAGCGATGCTCGCACAGGACGAACGCGAGCAGGAAAAAACGATGGAAATTTTCATTCCCGCGGGACCGCGCCTCGGCGAAAAAGTCATCGTCGCGGAAAATCTGACGAAGGGATTCGGCGATCGCCTGCTGCTCGACGGCGTGAATTTCACGCTTCCCGCCGGCGGAATCGTCGGCGTCATCGGTCCGAATGGCGCGGGAAAGACGACGCTTTTCAAAATGATTACGGGCGCGGAAAAACCGGACGCGGGAACGCTCACGCTCGGCGAAACCGTGAAGCTCGCCTACGTCGATCAGTCGCGCGACGCGCTCGACGACTCCAAGCCGCTTTGGGAAGTCATTTCCGACGGGAACGAAATCGTCGAACTCGGCAAAGCCCGCGTTCCCGCGCGGCAATACGCGGCGCGCTTCGGTTTCACGGGCGCGGAGCAGCAGAAGCTCGTCGGCTCGCTTTCCGGCGGCGAGCGCAACCGCGTTCATCTCGCGCGGATGCTCAAAAGCGGCGCAAACGTGCTGCTTTTGGACGAACCGACGAACGACCTCGACGTGAACACGATCCGCGCGCTCGAAGACGCACTGAACGCGTTCGCGGGCTGCGCCGTCGTCATCACGCACGACCGCTGGTTTCTCGACCGCGTCGCGACCCACATTCTCGCGTTTGAGGGCGATTCGCGGATTTACTGGCACGAGGGCAACTACTCGTCTTACGAAGCCGAGCTGCGCAAACGCCTCGGACAAGAAGCCGCCCGCCCGCATCGAATCAAATATCGCCGCTTCTCGCGCTGATTTCCGTTCCCGCACGACAAAAGCGTTCCCGCGCGGCGGCAAAAGCCGTTTTTTCGCGGGAACGCTTTTTTTACGGGAACGCGGGAACGCGATAAAAGGCTTGCGCCGCGTTTTTTTTTTTGCAAGATCGGTTTACTGAAACCAGCACATAAAAAATAGTTATCTCATGAAAACCAAAAAAATTCTTTCAACGGCTTTGCTTCTCGCGGGAACGTTCATCTGCGCGAATCTCGCCGGCTACGGAAATTCCGCCTATGCCGCGACGTCTTCGGGCAAAAGCTATTCGCAGTCGATGACGGATTTCGATCGCGAACTCGAAGTTCGCCGTGGGAACGCGCAAGGAGGCGCCAGGCGAAGCGAAATTCAAAAACGCCGAGAGGATTCTTTTTCCTTGCTCGTCGTCGAGGACGACGTGAGACGTTCCCTGAGCGTCAAGGCGTTTTACGCAGCCGCGTTGGAG
>CAZWIK010000024.1:0-25745 GCA_964633895.1 uncultured Enterobacteriaceae bacterium
CTTCGCTCTTTCTCCCCCACCCCCAAAAAAAAATACTCCTCCCTCGGAAAATCCAAAAACACGCGGGCAACCCCTTCGCGGGAACGCATTCTTTGAAAAAAATAAAACACGCGGAAACCTACGAGAGAAGCGGCAAAATTCGTTTTCTAAGTTTTGCTCAATCGCTTTGACCAAAGTGCCCGTGCGTCGCAAAATGGCAGGAACATGATGGAGTTTAGGAACACGAATGCGCTTTGGAGTGCTGTTTTCATGCGGACGCTGCGGAACTGCGGCGTCCGCGCGCTCATCATTTCCCCCGGTTCCCGTTCGTCGCCCCTTGCCGCAGCTGCGGCGGAAACGCGCCGCCTGGAAATCGTTCCCGTGCTCGACGAGCGTTCGGCGGGCTTTTTTGCGTTGGGGCTGGCGAAAAGCACGGTGCGTCCGGTTGCGTTGCTTTGCACGTCGGGAACGGCGGTCGCAAATTATCTTCCCGCCGTCGTCGAAGCCCGCATGTCGCGCACACCGCTGATCGTGATCAGCGCGGATCGTCCGCCCGAACTGCAGAATCGTCATGCGGGGCAGACGATTCCTCAGATCGGGATTTTTTCGCAATTCCCCGTTTCGGAGAAAAACTGCGTTCCCGCGCCGACGCTTGCCTCGATCGAAGACGCCCGCGCCTCCGCTGTTCTCGCGGCGCAGCGTAGCGCGGAACAGTGTGCGCCGGTTCACGTGAACGTGCAGTTTCGCGATCCACTCGCACCCGTTGTTCCCGAGAAAAATTTTCCGGGCAGGGAAATTCCCGACGATTTCGACGTCGCAAAATTCTGCATCGTGCAACAGATGGCGATGCGCGGTTTCTCGGCGTTTTCCGCGCGCGTTCCCGCCGAGCCGGAAATCGATCTGCGCGGCAAAAAGATACTGATCGTCGCGGGAACGGTTCCCGTCGGGCAGGACGACGCGTTCAATGTCAATCTCGTCAGCCGACGGTTTTCCGCGCCAATTCTCGCGGACGCGACGCATCCGCTACGCCATTTCCCGCCGGCGCGGGATCGCTTGATCGAACGCTACGACGCGATTTTCAAAACGGCGGCGAAACCTTACGCGCCGTCGCATGACGCGCTGCGTCCAGACGTCGTTCTGCAGATTGGCACATTGCCCGAAAGCAAATTTTTGCGCGGGTGGCTGGCTTCGCTCGGCGAAACTCCCGTGTATCTTTTCAATTATTGCGGCGACGACACGGACGCGCTTCTGCGCCCGAACGTCGTGAACACGCGTCGCCGGTTCAGTGAACTTTGGCACGAAGTTTTCCTGCGGAAAACCGGACGCGGCGTTCCTGCGGCGGACGACGACGAAAGCGCTCCCGCCGCGCGAGATTTTCTCGCCGCGTGGAAAGCTGCGGACGCGCGTTTCCGCGCGAAGTCCGACGCGTATTTTAAAAACGGATACATGGATTCGGGAACGCCGACGGAACCGCAGATTGCGCGTTTTCTCTGCGAAAATCTTCCCGAATCCGAGACGGCGATTTTCGTCGCGAACGGAATGCCCGTGCGCGACATGAACGCGTTCTGTCCAGCTGGGTGCCGTTTCTGGACGTTTCACAACCGCGGCGCGAACGGAATCGACGGCACGCTTTCGACCGCGCTCGGCGTCGCGCACGGCTGCATGGAGCAGACGATTCTCTACACGGGCGATCTTTCGCTACTGCACGACACGAACGGTTTTCTCGTCGCGCCGCATTTTTGCGGAAATCTTTCAATCGTTCTTCAGAACAACGGCGGCGGGAATATTTTCCGGCACTTGCCTGTGGCGAAAGAAAATCCGCATTTCGACCGACTTTGGCTGATGCCGCAGCGCGTTTCGTTCGAAAAACTTGCCGCCGCTTACGGCGTCGATTACGCGCGTGCGGGAACGCTCGCGGAGCTGGGCGAATGCCTCGCGCGCTTCCGTTCCCGTCAGGGTATTCATCTGATCGAAATTCGGACGGACGGCGAGGCTTCCCGCCGCGTTCGTTCGGAGCTTTCCCGCTGAGAAAAAGAAATATGCGCGGGAACGGTTTTTCTTTCGGGGAAAAAAACGGCTCTTGCGAAAAAAAAATCTGCGGTTTTTCGGGCGAGTTCGACGGTTGTCTCATTTTGCGGGAACGGAGCGGGCGGCACGTTCCCGCGCGGGAACGGCAGTTTTTCCTGGAAATCCCGATTCCATGCGGGTTCGGCGACGGGGTGTAAAGATTTGGCACGGCGTTTGCATAAAATGAAGCACCAAATTTTTTAACTCCTTATAAATTCAATATGAGCAAAGACAAAAAAGAAAAATGCTGCTGCAAAGGCGGCTGCTCCGTTAACGTCAAGCCGCTCGGCGACCGCGTCCTTCTGAAACGCAGCGAGTGCGCTGAAGAAATCAAGGGCGGAATCATCATTCCGGATTCGGCGAAGGAAAAGCCGATGGAGGCTTCGGTGATCGCGCTCGGCACTGGAAAGGTCGAAGACGGCAAGAAAGTCGAATTCAACGTCGAAGTCGGCGACAAAGTTCTCATCGGAAAGTATTCGGGAACGGAAGTCAAAATCGACGACACGACCTACATTCTCGTGCGCGAAGACGAGATTCTCGCGGTGATTGGATAATTTTTTCCTCAGAAACAAACTTTAAAACCAACGAAAAACAATTATGGCAAAGAAACAGATTCTTTTTGATGAAGCCGGACGCCGCAAAATTCTCGCGGGCGTTCAGACGCTCGCCAAAGCGGTCAAAATCACGCTCGGTCCGAAAGGGCGCAACGTGATGATCGACAAAAAATACGGCGCGCCGAAAGTGACGAAGGACGGTGTGACCGTCGCCAAGGAAATCGAGCTTTCCGACGCGTTCGAAAACATGGGCGCGCAGATGGTTCGCGAAGTCGCTTCCAAGACCGCCGACAAAGCGGGCGACGGCACGACGACGGCGACCGTTCTCGCCGAAGCCATTTACAAGGAAGGCTTGAAGAGCGTCTCTTCCGGCGCGAATCCGATCTTCGTCAAGCGCGGGATCGATGCCGCCTGCGAAACGATCACGAAGGAACTCGCCGCTTCCGCGAAGAAAATCAAGAACAGCGACGAAATCAAGCAGGTCGCGACCGTTTCCGCGAACTGGGACGATTCCATCGGCTCGATCATCGCTGACGCGATGGGCAAGGTCGGCAAAGACGGCACGATCACCGTCGAAGAAGCCAAGACGATTGAAACGACGCTCGACGTCGTCGAAGGAATGCAGTTCGACAAGGGCTATCTCTCGCCGTATTTCTGCACGAACGCGGAATCGCTCGAATGCGTTCTCGACGATCCCTACGTGCTGCTTTTCGAAAAGAAAATTTCCTCGATGAAGGATCTGCTCCCGATTCTGCAGGAAGTCGCCAAAGCGGGAAAACCGCTCGTCATCGTCGCCGAAGACGTGGACGGCGAAGCACTCGCGACGCTCGTCGTGAACAAGATTCGCGGCACGATCAACGTCTGTGCAGTCAAGGCTCCGGGTTTCGGCGACCGCCGCAAAGCCATGATGGAAGACATCGCGATTCTCACGGGCGGAAAATTCATCACCGAAGATCTCGGAATCAAGCTCGAAAGCATCACGATCGCCGACCTCGGCAAGGCGAAACGCATCGTCGTCGATAAGGAAAACACGACGATCATTGAAGGCGCGGGAAAATCTTCCGACATCCAGGGGCGCGTCAAATTGATCCGCCGCCAGATCGAAGAAACGACGTCCGATTACGACCGCGAAAAGCTGCAGGAACGCCTGGCGAAGCTCGCAGGCGGAGTCGCCGTCATCAAGGTCGGTGCCGCTTCCGAAGCGGAACTCAAGGAGAAAAAAGACCGCGTTGACGACGCGCTGCACGCCACTCGCGCCGCAGTTGAAGAAGGCATCGTTCCCGGCGGTGGCGTCGCGCTCCTGCGCACGGCGAAAGCGGTGGACAAGCTCATCGAAACACTCGAAGGCGATGTGAAGACCGGCGCGAAAATCGTGCGTCGCGCGATTGAAGAACCGCTCCGCACACTCTGCGAAAACGCCGGCGTCGAAGGCTCGCTCATCGTCAAGGAAGTTCTCGCCGGAAAAGGCAACTTCGGCTACAACGTGGCTTCGGACAAATACGAGGATCTCGTCGCCGCCGGCGTCGTCGATCCCGCGAAAGTTACGCGCACGGCGATCGTTTCCGCGACGTCCGTCGCTTCCATGCTCCTCACCACGGAATGCCTCATCACGGACGTTCCCGAAGAGCCGAAAGCCGCTCCCGCGATGCCGGACGGCGGCATGGGCGGCATGTATTGATCCGCTCACGTTTAAACGGTCCGTTTAAGGCGCAAACAAAAGAAGCGTTCCCGCACGGGAGCGCTTCTTTCGTTTTGGCTCGGTTCCGCGTTGAAAACGCAAGCGCGTTTTATTCCAAAGCAGTTTTGCTAAAAAAAACGCAATGCAGGCGCGGATTTTTTTTCGCGGGAACGCGGGCGCATCGCGATCTTCGTTCTCCGTCAAAAATCCCATTGCAAGGAATAGGAAGAAACGGGAAAATGCCGTGCCATGCCGCAATTCGACTCCTCAACAGAAGATTCGACACGTTCTTCCGATTCCGCACCGTTCGATCGCGCCGCGGACGCGTTCCCGTCGACGCCCGCCGCGGAACCGCCCAACGGAAGCCGGATTCGCGCCGTCGCAGAGCTGTCCGCCCGCGTGCGCGAAGCCGAAAAATCTCCGGACGGGTTGCCTGCGCTGCTCGCCCGCGCCGCCGAGCTCCTTCGCCGGAAACGCAGTAACGGGCTTTCCCTCGAGGAAGCGGCGACGCGCGCGCTCGCCGCGGACGCGGACGTTTTTCCCGCGCCGGAACTGATTTGGGAAAATCCCGCGGCGGATTCCCAGAACGTCCGCGAGCGCAAATTTTTTGCGGCGGAAAAACTCGGTGCGGCGTTCCCGCAAACGCGCGGCGCGTTGTCTCGTGCGGCGGGAACGATGACGGTTTCCCGCTGGTCCGCGGAGTGGCAGCTCAAGGCGGAATCCGCCGTGAACGCGTTCGCGGAAGCGGCGGAAAAACTCGGCGCGGCGGAGGCGGGCTTCGCGGCGGCGACGGGCTTGCTCCCGCGCGCGGGGACGCTCGGCGCGTTCAAAAATCTGCTCAGGCTCGCGGAATCGCTATCCGCCGTGCGCGGCGAGCCGGTCGAGCTGGTGCTGGGCGGGAACGCGGAAAAGGAGCTTGAAACGTTGCGCGAGGCGGCGACGCTCGTCGAATGCGGCGAGCGGCACAAGTCGCTACTTTCGCTCCCGTATCCAGAAAGCGCATACACGGATCCGAGACTGGAAGAGTGGCTGAAAACGTGGAACTCGGCGGAATCCGCAAACCCGATTTCGCGTCGGCTGAAACGCCGCCGCGTCGCGCGCGCGCTACGGGAGCTCGCCGGAAACGCGGAAAAAGATCCGATCGATCCGCGCGTCGATCTCGGCAATCTTATCGCGCTCGGCAACGGCGAAAAGGAATTTAAGGAAAAGTTCGCGGAGCTGGAACGCCGCTGCCCTTCGCTGATTCGGGGAACGCGTTCGTGCGGCGCGCTCGCGCGGACGACTGCGCTGGAAAAAGCCCGCGCGGGAACGGTCGAGGCGTTGGCGCAGCTGGAAGACGTTCCCGAAAAACGCGACGCTTGGCGCGGCGTGATTGAAAAATGGATACGCGGGAACGAACCCGCGTTCTCGGTAGGCGGTGCGGCGGACGACGCGCTCGCCGCGGCGAAGACCGCGTTCGGCGAATTCGACGCGCGGCGCGAGGAACTTTTCGAGACGACCGGCGCGGCGTTCTCCGCCCACGCTTCCAGCGTCGCCGACGCGCTTGCGTTCGCGCGGGAAATGCTCGGCGACCGCGAAGTTTGGCGCGCGGTCTGCGACTGGAACGCCGCCGCGCTCGCCGCCGAGCGTCGGGGCATGGCGGCGTTTGCGTCGGCAATTCGCGCGGGAACGCTGCCCGCCGAAAACGCGAAAAGCTTTTTTGAAATCTGCTACTGCCGCCGCTGGGTGGAAGCCGTTGCCGAGGAGGAAGCCGATGCGCTTTTCGCCGAAGCCTGACGCGGCGTTCCCGCGCGCGCGTTTTTTCGGAAAAAAGAAAAACGTGTTGCGCGTTTCCGCGAAAAACCGACAATAGAACGCATCATGCCGCGCGGAAAATTCATCACGTTCGAGGGCGTCGAAGGCGTCGGGAAATCGACGCAGGTCGCCCGTTTCGCGGCGTTTCTCGAATCGCGCGGGAACGCCGTGCTGCTCACGCGCGAGCCGGGCGGAACCGCGCTCGGCGAAGACGTGCGCCGGATTCTGAAATTTGCCGACTACGGTTCGCGCATGAGCGCGGAAGCGGAAGCACTGCTTTTTTCCGCCGCGCGCGCGCAGCTCGTCCGCGAAAAACTTTTGCCTGCGCTGGACGCGGGAACGTGCGTCGTCGCGGATCGCTTCACGGATTCTTCCGTCGCGTATCAGGGCGCGGCGCGCGGCTTGGGCGCGGGAAAAATCGCGGAGCTGAACCATTTCGCGACGGGCGGGCTCGAGCCGGATTTCACGGTGTTGCTCGATCTCGATCCGGAAATCGGCTTTGCGCGGACGCGTTCCCGCGCCGCCGAGTCCGAAAGCGGAAAAGCGGATCGCATGGAAGCGTTCCCGCGCGATTTCTACGTGCGCGTCCGCGCGGCGTATCTCGAGCTCGCGGCGGCGTTCCCGAGGCGGTTTTTCGTCGCGGACGCGTCGCTGCCGGCGGAGGAAATTTTCGAACAAATCAGAAACGAATATGTCCGACGTTTTGGAAGAGGCGCTTGAAGAATCGCGCGCGGTGCGGACGCTTTTCGCCGCGGAGGCGGAAGGGCGGCTTCCGCACGCATTGCTTTTTTCCGGAGAATCCGCGGCGAAGCTGGAGGAAGCGATGTTCGCGCTCGCGGGAAAAATTCTCGGCGGGAACGCGCGGACGCATCCGGATTTTTTCAGCGTCCGTCCGGAAAACAAGATGCGCCGCATCAGCATCGAAAACACGCTCTCGCTCGTGCGGAAAATCCAGCAGTCGCCGCTCGTCGGTCTGCGGAAAGTCGCCTGCGTTTACGAGCCGGAGCGCATGGGGCGCGACGCGGCGAACGCGTTTCTGAAGACGCTGGAGGAACCGCCCGCGGGAACGACGATTTTTCTGCTTTCCGGCGCGGTGAATCAGGTCTTGTCCACGATTCGTTCCCGCTGTCTGCATTTCCGCATCCGCGGGAACGCGGACTTCGGCGACGCGCGGCAGACGGTGTGGCTCGACGATTTTTCGGCGTGGATCCGCGCGCTGCGCGAGGGGAAAATACTGCGCGATGTCGGCGGTGGGATTTTTTCCGTCTACGGGCTGACGACGCGCTTCGAGGCGCTGCTTGGCGTGCTGACCGACGAGGCTTGGGAAAAGGCGGAAATGCCGGAGAGCGCGACGCCCGAACAGCGCGACGCGATGCGGGAAGGGCTGTCGCGCGGCGTGCGCCGCCGCCTGCTCGCGGGAATCGAAGACGCGCTGACGGATTTTTCATTCGATCCCGCGACGGGAAAAAACTACGTCGCGGAAACGGCGAAATCCTGCGCGCTTCTCGAACATTTGTCCGGAATGCTCGAGCTGAACGCGCAGGTGTCGGTCGTGCTCGAAGCGTTTCTGCTGAACTGTCTCCGAATCTGGACGAAGCGCGGCTGAGCGCGTTCGGAGAAAGAAATTTCTTCCGCGGCTTCGTTCGGATTTTGTTGCGCGGGAACGTTCCGGCAGGTTTACTTGAAGCACGGTTAACCTTTTCGTTTCGGATTATGAGCGGCAGCGACGAAGACAAAAAAGAATTCGGCGAACTCGATTTGAGCTCGCTCTCCTCTCTCAACCTTGAACCTTCGTGGGCGTCCGGCGACAAGGCGAAAAAAATTTCCGTCGAACGCATTTCCCGCGAACGCGGCGACCGTCGCGACGGCGGCGGCTTCCGGCGTGAACGTTCGGGCGACGGATTCGGCGGTTTTCGCGGCGACCGTTCTCCGAAATCGCGGGAACGCGGCGATTCTCCGTCCGGGGGCGAAGACGCGCGTCCGCCGCGTCGTGAACGTTCGGGCGACGGATTCGGCGCTCGGCGGGAGCGGGAACGTTCTGGCGGCGGAAGCGGATTCGATCGGGGGAAAAAGCGCGACGAGGGCGGGCGTTCCCGCCACGGGCGCGCACCGCAACGTCACGCCGTTCCCGCGCCGCGCGTCGTGGAGGTTTCGTTTTTCCCGGAAGAAAAACCGTTCGGCGTGCTTGCCTCCGCGATAAAAAATTCCGCCCGCACGTATGAACTTTTTGAAATCGCGACGCTCATTCTTGAAAAGCCGGAGCGTTTCACGATCGGCGTGAAGCCGTTCGCGCGCAAAGCCGATCCCGCGAAGAAAACGGAAGAAGCTCCCGCAGAAACGCCCGCGCCGACGCTGTTTCTCAGCGTTCCCGACGGAATGCCGTTTCTGAATGAAGCGGACGTTTTTGCGTATGTGTTCGACCGCCACGCGGACAAATTTTTCTCGAAGGAAACCGTGGAAATCGAACCGCCGAAAGGAAATTTTTCGATGGTGGCGAAATGCGGTTTCACGGGAGAACTGCTCGCGCCGCCGAATTATCACGCCTACCAGCAGATTCTGCGGGATCACCACGCCGCGAATTTTCCGAAAATGCCTTTCGAGAAATTCATGGCGCGTCTCGAAACGGTGCGCGATCCCGAATCCGTCGCTGCATGGTGCGACAAGATGAAAACCGTCGTGCGCTACACGGTGAAAGACCGCAAGGACGGCGAGCCGGAAACGCTCGACGGCGCGGGAGCGGCGAAAGCGTTTCTGCTTTCCAATCGGAAAAACAAGGTCGTCCGCGTCGCGCCTTCCGCGCGGATTCCGGGAAAGCTGCTCGAACAGATGCCGATGGGCCCGATGAAGGCGGGCATCGAAAGCGAACTGGCGTTTCAGCGGCGGTTCCCGCTGGACACGGCGAATTTTCTGCGCGGGCGTCTGCGTCGCGCGGGATTTTCGCTTTTCAAGCGCGGCGCGAAAGGCATCACGTTCGTCTGCGCCGTGCGGCGCAAATTCCGCACGCCGGAATCCGTGTTTTCCGGCACGATTCAGCGCATCTTTGATTTTCTCGAAAAGAATCCGAATACGAAAATTCAGGATTTGCCGAAGCGGATGCTCGGAATCGGCGACGAGTCGAGCGCTCCCGCGCCGACGGAAACGCCCGCTCCCGCAACGGAAAATGCCGCTCCCGCGCAGGAAAACCCTGCGGACGTTCCCGCGACGGCGGACGCCGCCGTTCCCGCGGCGGACGCGGAGGCGCAGCTTTCCGAGCTGCTCGGCAGTCTGCGCTGGCTGATTCTCGAAGGCTACGTTTCCGAACTTTCCGACGGCTCGCTTTTCACGTATCCGAAAATGACCGCAGCGCAGGCGAAAGCGGAGAACGCGGCGGAGACTATTCCCGCCGACGAAGCGGAAAAACCGGACGACATCGCGGCGGGAATTCCGCCCGCGCCCGACGTTCCCGCGCCCGCGACGGAAGAAATTTCCGTTCCCGCCGAATCTCCGGCGGAATCCGCTCCTGCGGACGTTCCCTCGGATTCTTCGTCCGCGGAATCGGCTCTGGAGGCGTGAGCGCGCGGACGTCGCGTATTTTTTCCCGCGCAGTCCGTCCCGAAGCGGATGACGAAAACCGCCGCCTGTGAACCACGCGCACGGGGGCGTCAGCCGATTTCAGCGGGCGATCGAAAGCAGATCGGGAAGCTCGACGCGCTTTTCGTAAAGCGCCTTGCCGACGATCGCGCCGTCGAGATTTTCATGCGTTCCCGCGAGCTCCCGCAGGCGGAGGACATCTTCGCGGCGGGAAACGCCGCCGGAGGCGATGACGTTCGCGCTCGTGCTTTTCAGCATCGTTTCGAGCGCGGCGAAATTCGGACCTTTGAGCATCCCGTCCGTCGCGATGTCCGTATAAATTATCGTACGGACGCCGGCGGAAGCGACCGTTCCCGCGAGTTCCGCCGCGCGGCGCGTCGTAACGTCCACCCAGCCACGCACGGCGACGAATCCGTCCTTGGCGTCGATGCCGACGGCGATTTTTTCCGCGCCGACCGTTCCCGCGAGTTCCGCGACAAACGCGTCGTCGAGCGCGGCTTTCGTGCCGACGATCGCGCGCGACGCTCCCGCGGCGAGCACGGCGCGGACGTTTTCGACCGTGCGCAGACCGCCGCCAAACTGAATTTTCAGACCGGTTTCTGCGATGCGTTTCAGCGCGTCGAGATTGCGCGGCTCGCCGTCGAATGCGCCGTCCAGATCGACGACGTGAATCCACGCGCTACCGTCCCGCGCGAACGCTCGCGCCGGTTCGGCGGGATCTTCGAAATATGTTGTGGACTGTTCTGCCGCGCCTTGGCGCAGACGGACGCAGCGTCCGCCTCGGATGTCGATTGCCGGATAAATGTTCATGGCGGGAAATTAAAGGGCTTTCCGGTTTTCCGTTCAACTTGAATTGCGGAGGATTTTCGGTGCGTTCGGCGAAAATCGTTGACTTGCGCGGCGGGAACGCTTTTTATTCAGCTTCCTTTTTCGCCACGGAGAGATGACAGAGTGGCCGATTGTGCAGCACTGGAAATGCTGTGTACCGCAAGGTACCGAGGGTTCGAATCCCTCTCTCTCCGCCATTTTCCCCGAGGAACGCGCGGGGACGTTTTTTTTTCGGAAGGGCGTCCGCGGCGGAAAGCGTTCCCGCGCATTCGCAAACTTCTTTTTTTTTCGCAGAACTATGCTTGCCGTTCTCGCTTTAACGCCGATCATCGCTGCGATGATTCTGATGGGCGCGTTCCGCGTTTCGCCGCAGATTTCATTAGGCGCGGCGTTGCTCGTTTCCGCCGGGTTCGGTTTTTTCGTCTGGGGAATGCCCGCCGACATGATCGCGGGAGCCGCCGTTCTGGGCGTGTTGAAAGCTCTGGACATCATCTTGATTATCTTCGGCGCGATTTTTCTTTTGAACGTTTTGGGAAAAAGCGGTGCGCTGGCGGCGATCAACGATTCGTTCTCGCGGATTTCGTCCGACCGCCGCGTGCAGACCGTGGTGCTGGCGTGGCTTTTCAGCGGCTTCATCGAAGGCGCGGCGGGTTTCGGCGCGGCGGCGGCGCTGACGGCTCCGCTGCTGGTTGGGCTGGGATTTCCGGCGGTCGCCGCTGTGTCGGTCGCGCTGATCTGCAACACGATGCCGGTGCCGTTCGGCGGCGCGGGAACGCCCGTGCTGACGGTTCAGAAAACGCTGGCGGAGAGCATTTCCGCGTCGGGCATGGACACGGGAACGTTCATGGCTTCCGCAATCGAGCACACGGCGGGGATTTTTTCGGTTTCGGGAACGTTTCTGCCGCTGATCGCAGTCTCGTTTCTCGTGCTGACGACGTCGCGGGAACGGCGGCTTTCGTCGATTCTCGAAATCGCGCCGTTCTGTTTGTTCGCGGGCTTGGCTTACACGGTTCCGTGGTATTTTTCGGCGCGGTTTCTCGGACCGGAGCTGCCGTCGATGATCGGCGCGGTCGTCGGACTGCCGATCGTGATCGCGGGCGTCAAGTTCGGTTTTCTGATTCCGCGTTTCGTGTGGCGTTTTTCGGGAGAAGGGCTCGCGTCCGTTCCCGCGGGAACGCCGAATGCCGCGGGAACGGCGGGCGACGGCGCGGAAAAGATGTCCGCGCTGAAAGCGTGGCTACCGTATGCGGCGATCGCGGCGATTCTCGTTCTTACGCGGCTGGAATTTCTCCCGTTTCGGGAAATGCTTTCTTCGTTTGGTCGCGTCACGGTCGAGAAAGGATTTTTCCCGGGGCGTTTCGACTGGGCGTTTTTCAATAATCCGGGCGTGATTCCGTTTCTTCCGGTCGCGGTCGCCGCCGGGCTTTGCTTCAAATTGAAGCCGAAGGAAATTTTCGGCGTCTGCCGCGCTTCGGGGAAACAGATTGCGGCGGCGGCGGTCGCGATCGCGGCGAGCGTCGCGATGGTGCAGGTCATGACGTATTCCGGCGCGGGAACGGCGGAGCTGCCGGGAATGCTCACTGCCGTGGCGGAGGCTGCCGCGGCGCTGGCGGGAAGCGCGTTCCCGATAATTTCTCCGCTGCTCGGCGCGCTCGGCGCGTTTTTCTCCGGTTCGTGCACGGTTTCGAGCATTCTTTTCGTGTCCATTCAGTTCGACACCGCGAAGCTACTGTCGCTCCCGCAGGAAACGATCGTCGCGCTTCAGCTCGTCGGCGGCGGGATCGGAAGCATGGTCCGCATCAGCGGCGTCATCGCCGCCTGCGCGACGGTGAACGCCAGCGGAAAGGAAAGCCGGATCATGGCGGTCTGTTGCGTTCCCGTGGCGATTCTGATCGTGCTTTCTTTGCTTGCGGCGGAAGTCCTCTATCTCTGACCGCGTTCCCGAGAGACGTGCAGTTCTCCGTTGAAATGCGCGGCTGATGTCTCTACTATATGCAAAAATTGTTAATCCGCAGAGTGAACAGCGCAACCATTTCCGCCCGTTCCCGCCTCGCTTCGTCTTTTGAAGCGGGGTGGAATTTTTTGTGTCGCGCGGATAAGGTTTCGCCCCTGATCATTCTCGCATTATCCGCGCTTGGCGTGGCGGGAATCTTTGCTTCGGGCAGTTTCGGCGGGAGCGAGGAATGGCGCAAGCAGATCGTGTTCGTCGTCATCGGCTTCGCGGCGTATTGGGGCGTCGCGGCAGTGGATTTTCGTTTTTACAAACGTTTTGCGGGCTGGATTTATCTGGCGGGGATCTGCCTGCTCGCGCCGATTGCGGTTTTCGGATTTTTCAAAATCGACGGCGTGCCGCTGATTCATGCGGTGAACGGCGCGTATCGCTGGTATTTCATCGGCTCGACGAGCGTTCAGCCGTCGGAGTTCGCGAAAGTTTCCACGCTGATTTTCCTCGCGGCGACGCTTTCCGTGAAGCCGCTGGGCGCGTTCTCGGCTTCGTTCCCGACGCTTTGGCGCGTCGCGCTGGCGGCGGCGATTCCGTTCGGACTGGTTTTCGTCGAGCCGGACTTGGGGTCGAGTCTCGTCTACGTTCCCGTCGCGTTCGCGTTGCTATTTCTCGCGAATCTGACGCCGCGCTTCTTTCTGATTGTTGGCGTGGCGGGAGCACTGCTTTTTTCCGTCGTCGCCGTCGATCTGTTCTTCTACCGTTCCCGCGTCGTCGATTACATTGAGGCGAAGGTCGAGGAGACGGGGCGCGCGCCTCAGAATCCGGCGGCGGAGATCCGTTCCCGCGAGAATCGGGCGACGTGGGGCTACGAGAAGGATTCGTGGTTTTTCCTGCTGAAGGATTATCAGCGGGAACGCCTGCTCTCGTTCGTCGATCCGGAAACGATCGATCCAAACGGCGTGGGTTCGAGCTGGAACGTGCGTCAGGCGCTGATTTCCGTCGGGAAAGGCGGGCTGACGGGTGCGGGCTTCAACAAGGGAACGCAGGCGAAGCTCGGCTATCTGCCGGAACTCGCCGCGCACAACGATTTTCTTTTCTCCGTGATCGCGGAGGAATACGGCTTTGCGGGCTGTCTGACGATGATCGCCGCTTACGGAATTTTACTGTTCCGCGCGGTCGTCATCGGGCTGCGTTCCCGCGACACATTTGGAACCTTTCTGACGATCGGCGTCGCGACGATGACGGCTGTTCATCTTCTGATCAACATCGGAATGAACATCGGCGTCATGCCCGTAACCGGTCTGTCGCTCCCCTTTCTAAGCTATGGGGGCTCTTTTGTGCTGAGCTGTTTTATCGTGTTCGGATTGGTGCAGAGCGTGCACTGTCATACGAAGATTTCCGAGAGCGAAAAAGCTTTTGAGGAATTGGAGAACACGGGAACGGGTGCTCGGCGCACGGAGTTTCCCGGCATAACACCAACTCCAATCATCAAATAAAATGCCAGACATTCCAGAAAATGACAATTTTCAGCACGACGAGCATGAAGCTTTGCGCCATCCGCCCAAACCGCATGAAGTGAAGCCGATTCCGACGTCGGAGCTGAACAAAGACGCCCGCTTCCGGGCGAAAAAACTTCCGCTGATCCAGCGCATCGTGAAGCATTTTTCGAAAGACCGCGACCGTTTCCGCGAGCTCATCATCAATTCCGAGCCGCTCGAAAAACGCGCCGCGCTTCTCACGGACGGCGTTCTCGAAAAATACGAGCTGGAACGCGCCGGGGAGCAGCGCATGATCGGCGCCATTTTCAAAGGGCGCATTCAGAATCTCGAAAAAGGATTGAAAGCGGCGTTCGTCGACATCGGGCAGCCGAAAAACGCGTTTCTGCATTATTGGGACATGCTTCCTGCGGCGAACGATTCGTCCGTCGAATTCATTCGCGACAACGAATCCGCCGAGCAGAAATCGAAGCGCGAAAAATATAAGATCGCGGACATTCCCGAACTGTTCCCGATCGGGAGCGAAATCGTCATTCAGGTCACGAAGGACCAGATCGGCACGAAAGGACCGCGGACGACGACGAACATCGCGATCCCGGGGCGCTTCATCGTGCTGATGCCGTTCTCCGGTCAGTGCGGCGTGTCCCGAAAAATCGAAAACTCCGTCGAGCGGGAACGCTTGAAAAAACTTCTGCGCAGACTGACGATCCCGCAGGGCATGGGCGTGATCATCCGCACGGCGGGCGAGGGCAAAAAGCTGCGTTATTTCGTCCGCGACCTGCACATGTTGCTACGCCGCTGGACGGAAATCTGCAACACGATCAATTCCACGTCGAAGCCCTGCATGCTTTATCAGGAACCGGATCTGATCGAGCGCACGGTGCGCGATTTTCTGACGGAAGACATCGACCGGATTCTCGTCGATTCCGAAGAGGATTATCAGGCGATCATCACCGCCGTCGGCGAAATCTCGCCGCGTTCCCGCAGTAAAGTTGTCCGCTACAAAGACAACATTCCGATTTTCGAACGGTTCAACATCGAGCGGCAGATCGAGCAGACCTACATGCGCCGCGTGCCGCTCCCGTCGGGCGGGGAAATCGTCATCGACGAAACAGAAGCGCTGACCGCGATCGACGTCAACACGAGCGGACACAAAGGCAAGGGCGACGCGAAGGATTTCGTCGTCCAGGCGAACATCGAAGCGGTCAAGGAATCCGCGCGGCAAATCCGCCTGCGCAACTTGGGCGGGCTGATCATCATCGACACGGTCGACATGAAGAATCCGAAAGACCGCAAAGCCGTTTTCAACGCGTTGCGCGACGCGATGAGCATGGATCGCGCGAAGCATCAGATTCTCCCGATTTCACAACTCGGCATCCTGCAAATGACGCGCCAGCGTCAGCAGGAGAGCAATACGACGTCGCTCTACATGGGCTGCCCGTATTGCCAAGGGCGCGGGATCGTGAAAAATCCGCGGACGATGAGCGTCGAGATTCAGCGTCGTCTCATCAGCGTCATCCGCCGCCTTCGCGGGATCGAGGCGAACGTTGGGCGGGAACTCTCGTTCCGGATTTTCCTGCATCCGCTCAATTTGGAGTGGTTGCGCGGAGACGACAGGGATTCGATCGCCGACATCGAAAAAGCGTATAACGTCAGCCTTTCTTTCCGAGCGGATCCTTCGTTCCATGTGGAGAATTTCAAGATTCTCAATATGGAGACGGGAGAGGAAATTCGGTAAGAGACGTGATTTTTTCGTCGAAAACCGATATAAAAAGTATTGCCATTATTTTTTTAGTCAGACAAAATTCCCATACAATCGTTGAACACTCCTTGAAAAACCAATGAAATCTATCTTAAGCAAGCTTGCAGTTTCTTTTGTCCTTTCCGGTGTCGCCGTTTCCGCGTATGCGGGTGCTCCGCTCATTCCGCTTCCCATTGTGTGGGAAGACGCGGGCATCCACGCGCTTGCCAACGCCTCCGTCGCCTGGAACGACAATATTTATCTTGCCGACACCGACGAAGACGCGGATACGATCATCACGATTTCTCCAGGGCTCGAATTTACCTCGGGCGATGAGGGGCGTTCCCGCGCCACGCTTCGTTTCGTCGAGAATTTCGTGTTCTACACGGACAATTCGGACAATGATAAGGCGCTTGAGAATATCGACTTCACGTTCAACCACGGCGGCGAAGGCGACAAGCTGAAACTCGCTGCGGCCGCGGGCTTCCACCACAATCAGTCCGCCAGCTCCCGCGAGTCCGCGACAAGAGGCTCGATGACGCGTTCCTACAATTACTACGCGAATGCGATTCTCTCCTATAAGCTCGGTGAAAAGACGTCGGTGCGCAGCGGTTTCAAGTGGAACGGTCTCTCTTATCAGAACCATCGCGAATATTACAACGACCGCGAGCAGTATGCGATCCCGCTGTATCTCTATTACGCGGTTACCGAAAAGCTGAACGTCGGTCTCACGGCGGAGTGGCGCTATGTCGATCTCGCGGCGAGCAAGAACAACCGCGCTAAGGGAACGAACCCGGGAACGCAGCAGGTCTGGTTCTTCGGTCTGTCCGCGGAGGGCAACGCGTGGGAAAAACTTTCGCTCAAAGGGCGCATCGGTTTTACGACGTCGGACTATTCGGATCGCACGATCGACAACGTCGACGGAAAGAACAGCTTGGGCGCGTCCATCACGGCGGACTACAAGGCGACGGAAAAACTTTCCACGGCGTTGACGTTCAGTCGTGATTTTGAACTTGGCGGTGCGGCGGAAAGCATTCTTTCCACGCGCGTCAAACTCGGCGCGAAATACCGGATTACCGATCTCCTGACGGCGGACTCCAGCCTCGGCTACTGCTTGGACGATTATCAGTACTCTGATCGCGACGACGACATTTGGACGTTCTCGGTGGGCGCGTCTTACGCGATCAACGATTACACCAGCGCATACGCGAATTACTCACTCGCGGTCGACGACTCCAATGCGCCGGGGAGCGATTACAAGAACAATATCATTACGGTCGGGATTTCTTTCCGCTACTGAGCGGCGGGAAGAAATCCTCGCAAAGAACTTCGGTTTTGCTCCGTGACGAAACAGAAATAATTTCAATTTGAACATGAAATTGACTTTCTTGAATCGAGCCGCGATATTTTTTGCGGCTCTTTCTTTTTGCCTCGCTTTTTCGGCTTGTGAGCCGGGGCGTTCCGCGGGAACGTTTCCCGATCCCGCCGTGCGCGGGGAAGCCATCGGTAGCCAGGACTACCGTATCCGTCCGCTGGATACCCTGCGCTTCGAAATGTATGCGGAGCCGGACAACCGCGGCGAATACCGCGTGTCCAAGGAGGGCAACGTGACGCTGAATTTCATCGGTCAGATTCCTGTCGAGGGGAAAACGCTCGCCGAACTTAAGGAATACATCGAAAAGCGTTACCGCGACGACGGATATTACACCAATCCGCAGGTTACGCTGACGATTACCGCGTATGCGGAACGCCGCATTTATGTCAGCGGTTATGTCGCGAGTCCAGGTCCAGTTCTCATTCCGATCGAGGAGGAACTGACGCTCGGCAAGGCGATCGACGCCGCGCGCGGCGTGCTCCCGCGCGCTTCACGCACCGGCGTCAAGGTTACGCGGACGACGGACGGCGTGATCCGCAACTGGGACGTCAATCTGAAGCGAATTCAGGAAGGTCTCGATCCCGACTTCCCGCTTGAAGAGGGCGACCGCGTTTATGTGCCGGACAGCGCGATCTGACGGCGCTTTCGGCAGCATTTAATTCTCAACCGATTTTTTTTTCGAAATGGCAGATTCTGAAAACAACGAAAACTCGCCAGAACTCAATCCGCAGGGGCAATTGCCGCCGGGCTACGGCTACGGTTACGGAGGCTACGGCTACGGAGGATACGGCTACGGCGGCGGCTATGGTTCCGCGCCGGAGAGCTTTTCCGAAGTGGCGCAGAACCGCACGATGACGGAGTGGATCGCGATGTTCCGCGAACGCATCTGGTATCTGATTCTGTCCGTTTTCGTCGTCGTCACGGGAACGCTCATCTACACTTACAACGTCGTTCCCGAATATACGGCAACCGCGCGTCTCCGCGTTCTGAAAAACGCGATTCAAGCGGCGCCCGGGAGCGCGGCGAACACCTCCACGATCGATACGGTTACAGGGATGGAGGATTTCCAGACGCAGCTCGAAATCATGCGCTCGGGAACGATCGTGAAGCGCGTCCAGGCGCGTCTGACGTCGGAAGAACTGACGGAAGTCGTCAAGCCGTATCAGGGCGGGAACGTTTTCACCGGACCGCTGACGCCGACCGAAGTCATCGCCAAGCATCGCGACGTCACGCCCCAGAAATCGACGTTCATCGCTTATTTGAACTATACGCACCGCCGTCCGGAAGTCGCCGAGAAAGTTGCGAATTATTTTGCGGAGGAAATTCAGAAGTATAATTCGGAAGACCGCGCGAATCTGACGAGTCCCGTCATCGAAACGACACGCGTCCAGATCGAGCAGCTGGAGCATGCGATCGCGCAGGAACGCGAGGATCGCAACGCGCTCATCAAGGACGAAGGGTTGCTCACGACGGAAATGGGAACGGCGAACGCGGAGCTCGCGAACGTCAACTCCGTCCGCGACGCCGCGCGCAAGGAATACGAGGATTCGGTGACGATCTGCAATGAAATCCGAAAAATGAAAGCAGCGGGAAAGCCGTTGACGGAGCTGCGGGAAATCGCCGCGAATCCGTTGGTTTCCACGTTGCAACCGCGCGTCGTCGATCTGCGCATTTCCATTACCGGACTGCTCGAAAAATACGGGAAAAACCACCCGACGCTGATTGCGCAGACGCAGCAGCTCGAGCAGGCGGAATCCGAACTCGCGGAAGCCGTCAAAAAGGCGGTGGCGGAGTTCGACTCCAACTCCACTGCGGCGAAAGGACGCTATGAAGCGGCTGAAACCCGCGCGGAAGAAAAGGAAGCACAACTTGTGCGTCTGCGCGACGCCATCTCGCGGCTGACGACGCTCGACAAGAAAATTCAGCTCGACGAAGAGCTGCTACAGCGCCTGAAATTCAATTTGGAAGACCTCAAGATGCGCGTCATCGGCTCCGTTTCTTCCATTGTTACGGTGCTCGATCCCGCCGTCGTGCCGACCCACGCTTCCAACAAAAACTTCGCGTTGAACGCGGTCTTCGGGATTGTCGCCGGCATCGCCGTCGGTTCGGGCATCATCATTCTGCTTTCGTTCTTCGACGATCGCATCAAGTCTTCCCGCGACATCGAGCAGTTCCTCGGCATTCCGCTTTTGGGAACGGTCTCGCGCCTGAGCCATCTCAAAACGCCGAAAGACAAAGCCTATGTCGTTTCCAACGGCAAGGACCGTGCGGCGACCGAGTCGTTCCTCGCCGTTTACTCCGCGCTGAAAATCGGCGATCAATCCAAGGGCGCAAAAATTTTTCTCATCACGTCGACGACGCCTTCAGAAGGAAAAACTTTCGTTTCGACTAACCTCGCGTTGACCTACGCCATGCACGGCGAACGCGTTCTCGTCCTCGACGCCGACCTGCGGCTACCGAACGTCGGCAACTCTCTCGGTCTGGAGAATGAAAACCGCGGGCTGACACGCTATATGGAAGGCGCGCTTTCTCTGGACGACGCGATCATTCACGACGTTCGTCCGAATTTCGACGTCCTGCCGGTCGGCACCTACTGCAAAAATCCGACGCAGGTTCTCGCCAGCGAGAAATTTAAGGACATGCTCGAACAGCTGAAAGAACGCTACGATCGGATTTTCGTGGACACGCCGCCGATCGGCGCGGTTTCCGACGTTCTGAACCTGCTTTCGCTCAGCGACGGCGTCGTCTATACCGTGCGCTTCAACACCGTTCAGCGCTCGATGATTAAGAACAACCTGCACCGCATTCAGGAATCGAAAGTCCCCGTCTTCGGCGCGGTGATGAACCAGATGTCCCGCGAAACGGCGCGCTATTACGTCAGTTCCGGTCATTACAGCGGATATTCCAAATACTATCACCAGGCGCAGGCGAAGGAAGTGGAAGTCCATGTTGGCAAGAAAGCTTGAACTTCTTTGCTTTCGCGCGGGAACGGTTTCGTTCCCGCGCAATTTTTTTGCCATGAAACCGTCAAGCATCCGTGTAATTGTTTTTTTGATACGCTCGTCCGTCTTCTGCGGATGCTTCGGCGGCGGGAACGCGGACACCGACCTCGCCTGCGGCGTCACGCGCGCCGGAAGTGCAATTTAAACGATTATCTGACGTTCCCGCTCCCGCAGTGATGAGAAAATTCTCATCGTTCCCGCCGAAGAGCCGTCGCGCGCTTGCGGAAACCACGGGACCGTCGAAAGAAAAAAAAATATTCGTTCTGACCGAAACCGAAGAATAAAATGCTTGCCGTCAGCGGCGGAAACCGATTTTATCAACTTTCCATTTCCCGCGGAATGCAAGGTGCCGGAATGCGTTCCGCTTTTCATCATAAAAATCAAAAAAAACTGTTATCCAATGTCTCCCGCGGTCCGGCGGCGACGAGATACGGAGCCTGAAACATATGAACATCACTGTTAAAGATCTCCTCGACGCCGGCGTTCACTTCGGTCACCAGACCCGCCGCTGGAATCCGAAATCCCGCGAATTCGTCTTCAAGCACCAAAACGGGATTTCCATCATCGATCTCGAAAAGACTTTCGAATGCCTCGAAAAGGCGACGAAGTTCATCGAAGACACGGTCGCTTCCGGCAAGGACGTCCTTTTCGTCGCGACGAAGCGTCAGGCGCAGGATCTCATGCGTGATGCCGCGAAGGCGTGCAACATGCCGTATGCGGTCAACCGCTGGATGGGCGGCTGCCTCACGAATTTCGAGACGCTCAAAGGTTCGCTCGAAAAATACCGCAAGTATCTCCGCATGGAAGCGGACGGCTCGCTCGACAAAATGCACAAGAAGGAAGCTGCCGTGATCAAGCGCCAGATGACGCGCATGTCACGCGGTTTCGAAGGTCTGCTCGATTTCTACAAACTGCCGGGCGCCGTCTTCGTCGTCGATATTCTCAATGAAGAAATCGCCGTCTCGGAAGCGAAACGTTTGAACATTCCCTGCGTCGGACTCGTCGATACGAATTCCGATCCCACGCGCGTCACGTTCCCGATTCCGGGCAATGACGACGCCGTGAAATCCATTCGACTGGTCGTTTCCGTCATTTCCGACGCGATTCAGGCGGGGCTCGCCCGCCGCGAAGCGGAAGCCGCAGCACGCCGCGCCGCCGCTCCCGTCGCGAAGCAGGAAATCGCCGGTGCCGCCGTCGTCGAACCCGAGGTTACGATTTCGCCCGACCTGCTCAAAGACAGCCAGCTCGCCGACGCGAAAAAGCCCGCCCGCCGCACGGGAACGCGCAAGCCGCGCGCGCCCAAGGCGACCGCCGAATAAGCGCGGGAACGGAAAATCCGAAAATTAAAAAATTCCAAGGAAAGATTTAAAAATTATGGCAGCGATTACTGCACAAATCGTCAATGAACTCCGCACACGCACGGGTGCTGGTCTTATGGACTGCAAAAAGGCACTCGTCGAAACCGGCGGCGACATGGACGCCGCGGCGGAAATTCTCCGCAAAAAAGGCGCGGCGACGCGCGACAAGAAAGCCGGGCGTTCCGCTTCGCAGGGCACAGTCGCGTCTTACATTCACATGGGCGGGCGCATCGGCGTTCTCGTCGAAGTGAACTGCGAGTCCGACTTCGTCGCCAAGAACGAGCTTTTTCAGAATTTCGCGCGCGACATCGCGATGCACATCGCGGCGTCGGCTCCGCGCTTCATCACGCGCGAAGAAGTTCCCGCTGAAGAAGTCGCGAAAGAAAAGGAAATCGTCAAGGCGCAGTGCGAGGGCAAGCCTGCCACTGCGATTGAAAAAATCATCGCCGGCAAGCTCGAAAAGTTCTACGGCGAAATCTGCCTGCTCGACCAGCCTTACGTCAAGGACACGACGGGCAAGAAAACGGTCAATGATCTCATCACCGAGCAGATCACCAAGACCGGCGAAAACATCAAGATTTCCCGCTTCTCCCGCTTCCAGATCGGCGGCTGAAACTTTTCGGTCTACGGAATCTAAAAAAACGTTCCCGCGCGGCGCGAGCCGGTTTAGCGGGAACGTTTTTTTTGCGCGTGTTCGGTCGGACGCGCTTTCGCGAAAAAAAAGCGCGGAAGCGTCTGTCGCCTCCGCGCCTTTCGCTTTGCGGGAACGGAATCAGTCTACGGCGTCGACGCTGATTTTCAGCGTTTGTTTGCCGAGTTCGCCGCCGTCGATGAAAAGTTCCGCCGTTCCCGCCGAATTCCGCATGGAGCGGAGAATGACTTGCGCGAGTCCCGCGAACGCCTTCATTTCCGTGCCTTTCAGCGAAGCGTGATCGGTCGGATCTCCGTTGCACACGCCGACGATTTCGGCGTTCCCGCGCACGGAAAATCTGAAAAGATTCGACGCGGTCGGCACGACGCGTCCCCGCGAGTCGCGCACGGCGACGGTGATGTAGGCAAGGTCGCGTCCGTCGCCTCGGATCGCCGCGCAGTCTGCATCCGCCGTGAAACCTGTCGGCACGCCGGTTGTTTCGACTTTGTCGCGCGCCCATTCCTTGCCGTTTTTGTAGGCGACGATTTCGAGTGTTCCCGGCGCGTATTTCACGTCCATCCACGTGAGGCGGAAGCGTTCCCGCATGTCGCCGTTCAGATCTTTGCCGGTCAGCCTCGCGCCGGATTTTTTGCTGCGTCTGCCGAGCGATTTTCCGTTGAGAAAAAGCTCCGCGGAATCGCCGTTCGTATAGACGAAAACGGGCGTGGTTTTTCCCTCGCGGGAACCCTGCCAGTTCCAGTGCGGCAAAATGTGCGCCGTCGGCACGTCGGGCATCCACTGCGATCGGTAAAGATACGTGCGGTCTTTCCAAAAACCGCACAAATCGACGATTCCGAAATACGAGCTACGGGAAGGCGAACCTTGTTTAAGGATTTCCTCGAACTCCGCCTTGAGCCGTGCGATTTCTTCCGGCGACGCGCCGCGGAAATCGTTTTCCGGCTTGCGCCCGAGATTCCACGGCGTCGGCTCGCCGAGATAATCGAAGCCCGTCCAGACGAATTCGCCCGCGCAGCGCGGCTCGTCCTCGAGCGCGCCGAATTCCACGTCCGGCGCGTAGCCCCAGCCCGTCGCGCAAATTCCGTAGTCGCTGACTTGGCACGCGGCGAGATTGTCGCAGAAATTCCGTTTCCAGAATGGCTCGTAATTGTCGCCCGCCGGGAACGAGTAGAAGCCGCGGGAACTCACGCACGACGACGTTTCCGAGCCGAAGAATGGCATGTTCGGATTGTTTTTCGCGAATTCCGGATAATCGTTCGGCTTGTAATTAAAACCGAATACGTCGAACTGTTTCCCGAAATCGTTTTTCGAGGCGCGGATATCGTTGCTACCGATGGTGATCGGGCGAGTCGGATCGTATTTTTTGAAGCGGGAGACGAGGTCTTTCGCAAGCGCGGGACCGTCGGGCTTGTGCTGTTCTTCGATTTCGTTCCCGACGGACCACGCGATGACGCTCGGGTGGTTGCGGTCGCGCGTCACGAAATTGCGCACGTCGCGTTCCCGCCAGTCGTTCCAGAACAGATTGTAGCCGTTCGCCTTGCCTTCTTTGAGATATTTCCAGCAGTCGAAAAGTTCGTCGTCCACGAGAATGCCCATGCGGTCGCACAAATCGAGCAGCTCCGGCGCGGGCGGATTGTGCGACGTGCGGATCGCGTTCACGCCGAAAGATTTCAGAATTTCGATCTGGCGTTCCATGGCGCGCGTGTGCGCCGCGCCGCCGAGCGGTCCGAGGTCGTGGTGCTGGCAGACGCCTTGGAGTTGCACGCGGCGGTCGTTCAGATAATAGCCGCTCGGTTTCCATTCCGATTTCCGGACGCCGAAAGCCGTTTCCTGCCTGTCGACGGTTTTTTCGTCTGCGACGACTGTCGTCGTCAGCGTGTAAAGCACTGGATTTTCGATGTCCCAAAGCTCGACGTCGGAGAGCGCAAACTCCGCGGGAACGCCCGCTTTGTTTGTTGCCGATGCGACGACTTTTCCGTCCCTGCGGATTTCGCTGACGACGCGGATTCCCGTTCCCGCCGCCTCTGCGTTCCCGTCGGCGTCGACGGCGGTTTCCGCGACGACTTTCGCCGTTCCCGCGCGGCGTTTTCCGTCAAAGATCCCGATGTCGGAAATTTCCGGCGTGCGCACGAAAATTCCGTTGTAGGCGATGTGTATCGGATTTTTCTTTACAAGCCAGACGTGGCGATAAATTCCCGCGCCCGGATACCAGCGCGTCGAGTTCGGCAGGTTTTCCGCGCGGACGGCAATTACGTTTTTCGCGCCGAATTTCAAAAACGGCGTGATATCCACGCGAAACGAGGAATAGCCGTATTTCCATTCGCCCGCGAGCTGTCCGTTCACGTAAACCTTCGGCAGCATCATCACGCCGTCGAAATCGAGATAAAATTTTTTGCCGGAATCTTCCGCGGGAACGATCCATTCCTTGCGATACCAGCCGACGGCGTTCCACGGAAGCGAGCCGGTCTGATTCGGTTCGCTCGGCAGGAAGCGGCTTTCCACGCCCCAGTCGTGCGGCAGGTCGAGCGCGCGCCAGCCGGAATCGTCGAACTCCGACTCGAACGCTTTCCGCGCCTCCGCGCCGTTTTTGCCGACGGGGCGCACCGCCACGCCCGCGCCGCTGAAAAACGTCCATTCGCGGATGCTCGGCCACGCGCCGCCCGCGGGTTCGACGGCAATTTTCGCGTAGCGGAACGTTTTGTTCAGCACGTCCGTGTTCGTTTTCGCGGGAACGCTTTTTTGCATTTGGTTGACGGCTGTTGTCCAGTTTTCTCCGTCGGAAGAAACGGAAATTTTGTAAGGATAATTCGCTTCGCGTTCCCAAATGACCTGCGTGCTGTGAATCTCGCATTCGCGCCCAAGATCGACGGTCAGTGCCGCCGCGTGCCGCTTCGAAGCGCACCAGCGGGTATCCTCGTTCCCGTCCACGGCGAACGCCGCCGGATTGTGCGCTTCCTGCGAAGTCGCCGTCGCGACACCCTCGGGCGTTCCCGGCTCGAACGCGGAAACGCAGTCCTCGTGCTTGCCGAACTTCGCGAATTTCCAGCCGAAATCGAAAGTTTCGCGCGAGACTCCGGCGTCCGCGAAAACGGTTTTTTCAGGAAGAACGTAATGCGTTCCCGCGCCCGCCGCCGGTTCGTCGGCAAACATTGCACCGGAGCCGCAGAGCAACGCTGCAAGGGCAAGCGCGAGAAGTGTATTTTTCGAGCGCGTCAACATATCGCGCAAAATTTTGGCGACATAAGATTGGCCGCGCAAGTCTGTTCCGCTTTTTTGCGTTCCCGCGCGAAATAAAACGCGACCGCTTCGCGAAAAAAAAATTCGTTGAAAAAAAAGACCTGCGGGAACGCGGAAAAAAAAATTGCGGGAACGGTCGTTTTTTGTAAAATAGAGCGCGTCGAAAGGTTCAGAAATCTCATGCGAAAAAATGTTGCCCCCCCCCCCAATTTCTCCGAGTTTTAAAAAGATCGCCGCGTGCCTGCTTTGTTGCGTCGGCTTAGGCGTTCCCGCGTTCGCCGCCGATTTGACTTGGGGGCTGGTGCTGAACGAAGACTTTGACGGAGGCTACGACACGAACGTTTGGAGCAGAATCGACTGCCCGTCGTGGGCGAAGGATATCGCTTGGCGCAAATATATGGACAACACGAGCACGGATTTGGTTGCGTACGAAAACTCCTGCATCATTCTGAAAGGGAAAAAAGATACGGCG